>JBMCUI010000001.1:0-25836 GCA_048622675.1 Spirochaetota bacterium
GGCTGGAGACGAAGCAGGGGGGAGCAGATGATAAAGGTGATGGTAGTGGACGACTCGCCGCTGGTGCGCAAGATAGCCTCTGACATATTGAGCAGGGAGTGTGGGATAGAGGTGGTGGCCACAGCGTCGAGGGCTGAGATCGGGCTGAGGAAGATGCATCGGGCTGAGCCTGATGTGATAACCATGGACATAGAGATGCCCGGGATGGGGGGGCTGGAGGCGATTGAGGAGGTTATGAGGAGCAGACCGGTACCGGTGATAGTGATGAGTGCGTTTGCGAGGAGGGGTGCTGAGCTTACCATGCAGGCGCTGGAGAAGGGGGCGGTGGACTTTATAGCCAAGCCTGCTGCATCGCTGTCCGGAGGGATTATGGACATAGCTGCTGAGCTGGTGGCCAAGGTGAGGCAGGCCAGCGGGATTGATGTGAAGCGCTCTCAAGAGGTGAAGCCGGGGCTGGAAGGAGCCGGGAGAGGGGCTGAGGGCAGGCCTGAGGGAGGCATAAAGCCGGGGAAGCATACCGGTATTCGGGACATAGTGGCGATGGGCACCTCTACGGGAGGGCCGGTGGCACTGAAGCATGTATTAATGAAGCTGCCTGAGGATATGCCGGTGGGGGTGGTGGTGGTGCAGCACATGCCGCCGGTATTCACGGGGGCGTTTGCCGCCAGGCTGGACATGCTGTGCGGGGTTTCGGTGAAGGAGGCGGCTGATGGGGATGAGATTGCACCTGGGAGGGTGCTGATAGCGCCGGGGGACTACCACATGACGGTGGATGATAGTGACGGGCTGGGGCGGGTGGAGCTGCACCGGTGGGCGCCGGTATCGGGGCACCGGCCTTCGGTGGATGTACTGATGCACTCGGTGGCCCGGGAGTACGGCCGGAGAGCGGTGGGGGTGATAATGACCGGGATGGGCAAGGATGGTGCAGAAGGGATAGGTGAGATGAAGGACAGGGGGGCGTACATCATAGCCCAGGACAAGCGCAGTTCGGTGATATACGGGATGAACAAGGAGGTAATCGAGCGGGGTGATGCTGATGAGGCGGTGGGGCTGGAGCAGATAGCAGCCAGGGTGATGGAGCAGCTGACAGAAAAGAAGGAGGCAAATGGGTTCAGTAAAAATTTTCGGTGAATTACCAGGATATAAAAGGTGAACAGATATGGAGCTTTCACAAAACAATCAGTCTATTGAAAAATATGATCTAAGCAGGGTGAAGAATGTTACTGCGGAAAAAGTAACAGAAAGGGTGGAGAGGTTTCTGGCAGAAACAGATGATATATGCACGTGTGAGCAGTGTGTACTTGACATTATCACTTTTATTCTTAACAGGGTAACTCCTGTCTACAGGGTATCGCTGCTGGGGCAGCTGCATCCTGACCATAGTAAAAACAGAAAATTGGCGCTTGAGATAGAAGTGGCGTTGAAAGAAGGGATAAACAGGATAAGAAAGCATCCGCATCATGACTAATAATATAGCAACACCACGGAGCGACCAGGGGGAAGCATGGGACAATGTGAGAGAGGGGACAACATCAGCAAGTACCAGGGGATACACGAAGTTGAGCTGTACAACCTGGATATACCGGGGGTACCGGGGATACTGATAGTAGATGATGAGAGGAGTTTGAGGGAGTTGATAGGAGCGGTACTTGCCGGCAATGGTCTGGGGTGTGACATGGCTGGGAGTGTGAGTGAAGCCGAAGAGCTGATAGCCGGGAGTGGGTATGACATAGTATTTCTGGACCTGGGCCTCCCTGACGGGAGTGGGTTTGAACTGCTGGAGAGGATGATGGAGAGCAGTCCTGGGGTAGTGGTAGTGGTGATAACGGGGCTGCATGATCTGGATACAGCGGTGGGGGCCATACGCAGGGGTGCATTTGATTACGTTACCAAGCCGTTTTCCATCAGCTTGCTGCAGGAGCGACTGGGCAGTGCGGTGGAGGAGTGGAAGTCCCGGACATTTACCAGGCATTACCAGAAGTATCTGGAGGAGCTGGTGAAGAACAAGGCAAGGCAGCTGGGCAGGACGGTGGAGAGGATAGACCAAATATACGACATGACGGTGTATGCGCTGGGGGCGGCGCTGGACCTGCGGGACCCGGAGACTGAGGAGCACTGCAGGAGGGTATCGGAGAACAGTGTGGTACTGGGAAGGAGGGTAGGGATGGAGGGAAGGGGGCTGAAGGAGCTGAAGTGGGGAGCGTATCTGCACGACATAGGGAAGATAGGGATAGCAGAGGAGATACTGCAGAAGCGGGGGAGGCTTACTGAGGAGGAGATGGAGGTGGTGAGGAAGCACTCATTGCTGGGCTATTCGATGATAAGCAACATAGATTTTCTGGATGAGGCGGGCAAGGTGGTGCTGTATCACCATGAGCGGTATGATGGTGGGGGGTATCCGCTGGGGCTGGAGGGGGAGCGGATACCGCTGATGGCGCGGGTATTTGCGGTGATTGATGCATTTGATGCGATGACCACTGACCGGCCGTACCGGGAGGCGGTGGGGTATGCAGAAGCGGTGGAGGAGCTGGAGGGGTGTTCGGGGAGTCATTTTGATCCGGTGGTGGTGGAGGAGTTTAAGAAGATAGCTGCTGGTGAGCTGTGGATAGGGGGCGGCAAAACCAGGGAATAAACCACTGAGAGTAAGGAGGTAGCAAAGTGAGCCAAGAGCAAATGAGCCAGGAGATGGACCAGGAGAACAAGCAGATAATCAGGTTCAAGGTAGGAGCTGAGGAGTATGGGGTAGAGATCATGCGGGTCAAGGAGGTGATACGGATCAAACAGATCACCCAGCTGCCCAAGACGCCCTCATTTGTGAAGGGGGTGATCAACCTGAGGGGTGATGTAATACCGGTGATAGACCTGAGGGAGAAGTTTGGGCTGTCTGAGGGCAGCTACAGCGGGATGACCAGGGTGATAGTGGTGGAAGTAGAGGGCAAGTCTATAGGGATGGTGGTAGACGAGGTGAGGCAGGTACTGCGGATACCCAGCGGACAGATTGAGCCTCCTCCTGCGCTGGCTGGAGGGTTGTCAGGAGAGTTTCTGGAGGGGGTAGGGAAGCAGCCGGAAGACCGGCTGGTGATTCTGCTGAGTATAGACAGGATTCTCACCACTGAGGAGAAGCTTGAGCTGGAGGAGATGGAAACTTCGGCAGCGGAAGCTGGAGTACAATAAACTACTTACTAACAGGAGGTAAGAAGATGGTAAACGGAGTGAGGGCGGACCCTGGGAGGGGTCCGGGAAGACCAGAAAACCAAATTAGGAAGGAGGTGAGAGGCAGATGAGGATAACCATAAAGGCGAAGCTGATAGCCGGGTTTGCGGTGGTGCTGGGGATGATGGTGCTGGCCATCCTGATAGGCACCAACAAGCTTGGGGGGATGAATGAGCGGATAAACGACATAGTGAACAGGTCTGCGGAGAAGGTGAAGCTGGGGGCCAGGCTGAACCAGGACTTGCTGGAGATACACCGGGCTGAGAAGAACCTGATCCTGTCCAGGACCCAGGAGGAGATGGACCAGTATGCGGCGCACACCGAGGAGGTGCTGGAGGACATGCAGCAGAAGCAGAAGGAGCTCCAGGCGCTGGCTGACCAGAGTGGGAATGCCAAACTGGAGGAGTTTTCTGCATCGTTTGACCGGTACATGGAGGTAAACCAGCAGGTGAGGGATTTGACCAGACAGAACTCCAATGAGAAGGCCAAGCAGCTGTCCTGGGAGCAGGGCAGGCAGGCGTATGAACTGGCTGCAGGGGCTATGGTCCGGATAGTGGAGACCAGCGAGAAGGCGGTAGAGAATTCCAGGGATTTTGGTACGCTGAGGGATGAGGCTGAGAAGATGAAGCTGGCAGCGCGGATAAACCGCAATCTGGTGGAGATTCAGAGGGCTGAGAAGAACATGCTACTGGCCAAGAACCAGGACGAGATGGACGGGTATGCGAAGGACATCCAGGCCATTGACCAAGATGTTGCAGGCAGGCTGGCGGACTTGAAGGAGCTTGCCACTGGGACGGAGAAGCAGGCTCTGGAGAACTTTGAGAAGCACTACCAGGAGTACATGGGAGTGAACAAGCAGGTAGTGGAGCTCACCAGGCAGAACAGCAACACCAGGGCGTTTGAGCTGTCCACAGGCAAGGGAAGAGAGCTGGCTGATGAGGCCACAGGGCTGATGGCTTTCATTGTAGCACAGAATGAGCGGGACATGGCTGCAGACAAGAAGGCTAGTGATGAAAACTACAACAATGCCAGTACCCTGATGCTGGTTATTCTGGCAGTGGCACTGGCTATTGGCATAGGAGTTACTGTGTTCATCACCACTGGAATAATCAGACAGGTCGGTGGTGAGCCTGCGGACATAGAGGTCATTGCGCAGAGGATAGCAGATGGTGATTTGACCATGGACATGGACCAAAACAGCAACAAGGAAGCAACGGGCATCCTGGCAGCCATGAAAAAAATGGCTGCAAAACTGAAAGATATGGTCCTGCAGATACAGGATTCCTCCTCGCAGGTGGCGAGCTCCAGCGAAGAGATTGCCAGCAGTGCAAACGAGCTTTCATCGGGGGCGCAGAACCAGGCTTCTACCCTGGAGGAGACCAGTGCTTCGGTGGAGGAGCTGACTTCCTCGGTGGACCAGGTGGCAGAACATGCTCAGTCCCAGACTACTGCGGTGGAGCAGACCACCAGCAACGTGGAGCAGCTGAAGGGCTCAGTGGACAAGGTATCACAGAATCTGCAGCAGGTATCGGAAGCTGCCCAGCAGTCGGTGCAGAAAGCGCAGGAAGGCATGGAAGAGGTGCAGAAGGTGGTAGAAGCTATAAAGGGGATAAGCAGCAGCTCCGAACAGATCGGAGGGATTGTGAATGTGATCTCCGACATAGCTGACCAGACCAATCTTCTGGCATTAAATGCCTCTATAGAGGCGGCCAGGGCAGGGGAGCACGGCCGTGGGTTTGCTGTGGTAGCGGACGAGGTTTCCAAGCTGGCTGACAGGAGTGCGCAGTCCACCAAGGAGATTGAGGGGCTGATAAAAGAGAGCATGAAGAATGTGAACGAAGGTGTTGAAGTGGCAGAAGGCACCGGGAAGTCCATGGAGGAGATAGTAGAAGGAGCCTCCAAAGCCAAGGATATGGTAGAGGAGCTGACAGCAGGTATAGATCAGCAGGTAACAGCGATAAAGGAGGTTACCAAGGCAGCTGAAAATATTAATGAGATGAGCCAGAGCATCAGTGCTTCCACAGAGGAGCAGTCTTCCAACTCCAAGCAGGTCTCCAAGGCCATTGAGAATGTGAATGAGATCACCCAGCAGGCTGCATCTGCTGCTGAGGAGATGAGTGCTTCCACAGAGCAGCTTTCCAGCATGGCAGAGCAGCTGCAGGGACTGGTGGCTCAGTTCAGGGTTAAAAAGGAAGAACAGGGAGTAAAATCACTTTCTGCACCTTCTGGAAAAAAGCCTTCAGGAGGAGGCCCACAGGTCTCAAAGGGTAAAAAACAGGACAAGCAGGAAGTAACTGATATAACCCTGAAGCAGGAGCAAAAGGAAGGAAAGGCAGCATAAAGCTGTTGACACACAGAGTTTGGCCCGGGCCATCAGGGGGCTTCTGGTATCAGCCCGGGCCAAACCAGATATTTCCGGTCAGGAACAACCGAGGTTTTTCCTGATGACTAATCCGGCAGGAGGAATGCAATGGGAGTATATAAGGAGCCGGTATTGGGAATAGATTTCGGCACCACCAATTCGGCGATAAGTATATTCAGGGAGACAAGACCGGTGGTGCTGGCTGACCGAAGCGGTGAGAGGATTATTCCCAGTACGGTGTACATAGCAGAAAACGGGGACATATACGTGGGCCGGCCTGCCCGCAACGTGGCGGTTCTGCACCCCGAGGCTACAGTACTTTCGGTTAAAAGACAGCTGGGGACCGGTGGGAAATACAGGATACATACTACCGACTACACTCCTGAGCAGATAGCCTCATATATAATGAGCAAGCTGAAACATATTGCCCAGGGCCACATCGGTCAGAAAGTAAACAAGGCAGTGGTCACTGTGCCTGCTTACTATGATGACCGGAGAAGGCAGGCTACCAGGAAGGCAGCCCAGATGGCCGGTCTGGAGGTGGTGAGGCTTATCAATGAGCCTACAGCGGCCTGTCTGGCATATGGGCTGGAGGGAGACGAAACTGAAACGGTGGTGGTATACGATCTGGGTGGAGGGACGTTTGATGTTTCGGTGCTAAATGCAGGCGGTGGAGTATTTGAGGTATGCGCGACCAGAGGGGATGTAAGACTGGGAGGAGATGATTTTGACAGCAAACTGGTGGAGGTGCTGAAGCAGCGGCTGAAAGAAGAAGACAAAGTGGATGTAGAACAGGACCGGTTTGCGCTGCAGAAGCTCTTCCAGGAGGCCAAGAGGGTCAAGGAAGAACTTTCAGCAAAAAGGACAGCGGATGCAGAAGTACCGTTTATAGCAGCGGATGAGCACGGCCCGGTGCATTTGCATACCACCCTGAGCAGACAGGAGTTTGAAGAACTTATCACCGGATATGTACAGAAAACCATAAACCTGACCCGTAAAGCATTGAAAGATGCCCAACTGAGAGCGGAGGAGGTTCACAGGGTGCTGCTGGTCGGCGGAAGCAGCAGGATACCTCTGATAAAAAGACAGCTGAGCAGGATATTTGGCAGGGAGCCGGAGATGGGAGTAGCTCCAGAGGAAGTGGTTGCCAGAGGCGCTGGTGTACAGGGAGGAATACTGAGCGGAGAGATAAAGGGAATGGTCCTTGTTGATGTAACCCCCCTGGGACTGGGGGTGGAAAATAAAGGTGGACATATGGTAGCCATGGTGCCGCGCAATACCACTCTGCCCTGTAATGCCAGGGCCAGGTTTACCACAGTAAGTGATTACCAGCGTGCGGTAAAGGTGCATGTACTCCAGGGGCAGCGCCCCCGGGCGGGTGATAATATATCACTTGGCTCTTTCATGCTGGAGGGGATAAGGCAGGCTCCCGGAGGGGAACCGGATATAGAGGTAAGTTTCGATATCGATGTGAACGGAATTGTACATGTGAGTGCCGAAGATGTGGACACAGGCAGCAGGTACGGGATAAGGCTGGAGGATGCACTGAATATGAGCGACGAGGAGGTCTCGGGGGTACTTACCGAGGCCAGGGCCAGTGAGATGGAAGACCTTTTGTTTGAGAAAGGAGGAAAGAGATGAACAGGAGTGAATGGATAGAAAGCACCCGAGTACTGGGAGTGAGAGAGGAGGCAGGGATTGAGGAGATACAGGCTGCATACAGAAAGCTGGTAATGAAGCTTCATCCTGATGTAAACCGCTCCAGGGAGGCTCCAGTGAAGTTCAGGCAGGTGGTGGAAGCATACGGGAAGCTGGTGGAGATGGTGAGGGAGCAGAAGGTACTGTCAGGGCAGGAGCTGCTAAAAAGGGTGAAAGGCGATCCTGTGATAGGAAGACTTGAAGAAGAACAGCTTGAGGAGCGGTTGAGGTATTCGGGGTGTGCGAAGGTGAGGACCGCTGCTGTTCTGGCATTGGCAGACAGGAAGAAAAGCAGAACTAAGAAACTTCTGCTGGAGGTTTTAAAAAACGACCCTGCAGTGGAGGTCAAAAGGGCGGTGCTTCAGGTTATCGGCAATTACTGCACTTCAGCTGATCTATTATGGTTTCTTGCTTTTATGAGCAGTGCTGGAAGCAGTGGGTTGAGAAGAGATATAGCAGGATTACTACTGCGGCTGATGTACCGGATGTTGAAGATAAGAAAAGCTTATACAACCAAGGAGGTGTATACATAATGAAGGACCTCAAGTCCTTATTTAGAAGCAGTGTATCGGGCAGGGCAGTGGAGGAGCTGATTCTTGCCAAAGGTGCTCTGGAGCAGAAGAGCGAGCAGCTCGAAGAAAAAGATACTATGATAAGGAAGCTGGTTGAGCGGAACCGGAAGCTGGAGAGGGAGCTGGAGCAGTCGCAAGCTCGTCAGAAGGAGCTGGAGAGAAGATTGCAAGGTGTTGAAAAAGAAGCGTACACTGCGGGTAGCGGTGCAGTAGTGAAAGATGTGGTGGATGTTCTGAGCAGTTATGAGAGAATTGCAGTAGAGCAAAACAGTACGGAGAGTATTCTTGTAAGAAAGGTACTGAATGTTCTGCAGAAGAGGCACGGACTGGAAATAATAGATGGGTATGAAGGAGGGGTGGACCCGAACAAGCATCAGATAACGGAAGTAGTAGAGGGGGAAGATGAAGAGATACACCAGATTTGCAGAGGATACAGGCTGGGAAGCAGAGTAATAAGACCGGTGAGTCTGAGGGTAATAAAGGGGCATAAAAAAGAGGGTGGTGCAGAAGCAAAAGACCACCAGGGAAAGCAAAACACTAGGCCCGATTTGGAGGTTATATCAGGAGGGAGAAGTGATTCTGGTCCGGAGAGTGCAGCATGAATACCCATAACAGTGAGCAGTTGGCTGAAGAAATAATAAAAACAGGACACAGTATTCTGGGAGCTTTTGGGCCCGGGGATAAAGGCATGGATATAGTGCACAGTGATTTGTTCGACTCCCGCAGGGGGGTGGTGCTCTCGGCTGTTAATACCCTGGCCAGGTGTGGCAATGAAACAAGCAGAGGGTACCTGTCCAGGTTGCTGTCCCACCAGGACCAGGAAGTGAGGGCCGCTGCTGCAGCAGCTTTGGGAGAACTGGAAGGCAGTGGATCAAAAGATGTGCTGGTGAATGTGTTCAAAACAGATCAGAGCGAGAAGGTGCGGTTTGAGGTGCTGAGCACCCTGGCCCGGATCACAGGGAGCGATGCTGAGGTAGTCACCCTGATACGGGCCTACTCTGAGTCTGGAATGGTGGCCCCCCAAACAAGAGCAGCAGCCAGGGCCCTTCTGGTGAAGGTAGGGACTGAACAGGACCTGAAGAATGTGGTTCAGGAGGCATGTAAAGACCCCCAGGTAATGGAGAAAGTATGTGGTTCACTGGAAGAGCATACCAGGGCTTCCGAGATTCTGCTGAAGGAGGCCATGAACAGATGGGAGGAGCTTTCCCTTCAGCAGAAAAGTGCAGTTATTGAAGCCGGGGTGGCTTCGAAGGCAGCCGGTTCGGATGAGCTTCTTATAAAAGGACTGGCAGACGAACAGGAAGGGCTGCGAAGGGCCTGCTACAGACTGGTGGGCAGGGGCGGATGCAAGCCGGAGGTTTATGAACAGATAGCCAGGATTCTGCATGAAAAAATAGGGCCCTCACCCGAAGCAGAAGAAGAGGCCCGGCGAGCAATCAGTGGGATGGAGGAGGCGGGGATCAAGCTTTCATCTCCAGAGGTAAAGCAGAACATAGGGCAGAAAATAAATGATTGTTACGGGAAGCTTCATGCCAAAGAAAACAGAAAGGTAAATGATGAACATGAGCTGGGGTGGCTGATGGCCCGTTCCAGGGAGTATATGGAGTTTTACGGGAGCGAGGACCTGAAGCACGCTGTAGTAGGGTACTTGAAGGGCAGCGGGAACTATGGTATGGATGACCTGATTGCCTGGACGCGTAAGACTGCAGTCAAAGTTGAGGTAGGGCATTTTGCAGGGTATAATGCACTCATGAATGTAATAAAAAACCCCAACCGGGCAGGGAAAGCACTCATAGCACGGGAGCTGGGACTGGCGAAAGTGGGGAAAAATCAGCTGATGCGGGGCCTGGAAAGGTGCTTGTACCTGAGCAGGCTTTACCAGTGTGATGAATGGTCAGCTACGTTTTCACAGATTTACTGCTGGGCCAGGCAGAAGAAGCTCTACCGGGTTGCAGAAGCTGCACTGTATGCTCTTTGTGGTGCAGCCCCGGAGGAAGCTGCCAAAGAATGCTGTAAAAACCTACGTGTGCCTCCGGAAAGCAAAATACTGGCCATAGCCTCGGTAAGGCTCATGGAGGAGGTTGGCTGGGGAGGAATGGAGCAGGCACTCAGAAAAATGGTCAAAGAGTGCAGCGACAGGTACGTGTTGTTGAATCTACTGGAGGCTCTATGTGAGAGAAGCACAGAGCTTGAAAGTGAACTGATAGATGCAGTGATGGACCGGTTGGGTAGAGAAAAAGACCAGGAGTTGAACTGGAGGCTGGGAAGTGTGCTGACCAAGAAGGCAGATGCAGGGGTGGTAGATGAGCTGGTGAAACTCTACCGGAGGTCTGCAGGAGAAAAAAAAGAAGTCATTCTATGGGTTATAGAAGAGGTGGTCCAGAGGAGCGGCGGGCACCATGATGTGGGACTTAGCGAGTTCCTGTACGGGGTGCTTCGGGAAGACCAGGAAGAGGTGAGGGTTCGGGCAGCTCTGGTTCTGTACAGCATAGGAGATGACTACGCAGCCAAGGTGGTTGAGGATGTGGTGAAGAACTCCGGTACTGGAGGGAAGCTGAAGCTGTTACGGGGGCTTAAGGGAAGAGTGAAAGCAGAGGTAGCAGGAGTGATAGGTGGATTATTGATGGAGCGGAACAGTGAGCTGCAGGAGGCATTACGGGAAGCGGTTAGTGAGGTAGCGGATAGGGAGGCAGCCCAAAAGCTGGTGGAGGAGGTGGTCCGGCTGAGGAAGATGGAGGGAGATGAGGTGGACGAAGGTGAGGAGGTCTATGCAGCGGTTGGGCAGAATGAGGGAATTGATTTTGAGCGGCAGAAGAAGAGTTATCGGTTTGAGCAGGAGCACATAGAAGAATGTACGGTTTTTTTTGTAGATATAGTGGGGTATTCGAAGAAGAGCCAGGAGCTGGGTTCCATGGAGCTGAACTCACTGATCCAGGAGTATGAAGGGATACTGTTGTCAGTGACATCGGCGCATGGGGGACAGCTGATAAAGAGGATGGGTGATGGACATCTGATAGTCTTTGAGAACGTGCTGGATGGGGTATTGAGCGGAGTAAGGCTGCAGAAGGCAATGAAGAGGTTTAACAGTTTCAGGGAGCAGCGGCTGCGGGTGGTGGTGAGGGTAGGGGTGCACAGCGGCGGGGTGGTGAGGAGGGGAGGGGATGTATACGGGGAGGTGGTGAACCTGGCCTCCAGGCTGGAGGGAGCGGCAAAGGGGGGCAGTGTATATGTATCGCAGCGGGTATATGAGAAGGTGAAGGGGTACGTACATGTGAGGGAGGTGGGGGAGGTGGAGCTGAAGGGGATAGAGGGTCTGGTGAAGGTGTACGAGCCGTATGAGGTGGGGGTGGATATACCCTGGGAGCTGGACCCGTTGAAGGGTGTGAGGAAAGCGGAGCAGGGGGGTAGTGGGAGTGAGGTGGAACAAGCCGGGGGCAGGCACACTGCGGGCGGAGCAGGGCGGACGCAGCAGGAGGTTAACCGCAGGCTGGTAAGGTACATGAAGGCTACGCTGGTGAAGCTGAACAGGCTGTGTGTGGAGGCTGAGGAGGGGCGGGCTGATATTAGGGATATACGCAGGGAAGTGGCAGTGAGGTGGAACAGGCTGGAAAAAGCAGTGAAGGACCTCAAAAAAGTCAGTTAAAATATGCTGTGGTACCATGTCCGAATATCAGTAAATATTTACAGGTATGATAATTGCTTAATTTCATGTAAAAATAATAATGGGAGAGGAAAATGGAACAAAGGGTCAGTGAACTTTTACAAAAAATCAATGATACCTACTGGAACACCTATATTGAATACCTGCAAAGCAAGAAAGGAGACCGGAGGTGGGTTGAGCAGAACTTCGAATGGCTTAAGAAAACAGTCAAAGCTGGAGACAATGTTCTGCAGAGCATAACCGAAGATGGGATTCTGTTTATGTTTTACAAGACAATCGAGGAGAACAGCGAGTTGAGAAGCAGGCTTCAGGCAGCCTGCAGCCGGGTGATTGAGGAATATAAATCAGAGCTTAAAGCTGCAGCGTAGGGAAGCGGTGTCTGCAAATCGGGCAGCGCATTAAACAGTTGACCTGAATGAAAAAATTTGTCCGGAGTTATGGTATGAAGCAGAACACTGAACAGTACATCGGTGTAAAAGTTGCAGATGAACGTATCGTGGAGATGTGTGCTGTTGAAAGCGGTACAAAACAGCATAAAATATTTACCACTGTTGCGGACAATCAGACAAAAGCCAGTTTCCGGTTCTATTCAGGGAAAAAACAGGCCGATGAATGGATTTTTCTGGAACAAATCGATGTGAAGGGCCTTCACCCCGCAAAAGCAGGGGAGCCTTCCATCCACCTATTCATGGAAGTTAATGAAAAACACCATGTACAGGTCCGAATAAAGTGCCAGGGGGTCATTTCCACCAAATGTATTATGGTACAAAATAATGGTGAAAAAAGAAAAGTTGAAGGGGATCGTGCACAAACACCTGTTGCTGAAGACAAACAGCTGTCTTCAGACTCCGGAGATACCAATATTCCAGAAGGAGGCAGGGTAAACAGAAAGAAAAAAAGCAAAAGATACAGATATGCATTCGCCGTGTGTGCATTACTGGCTTTGGTGGCAGTTTTGTACCAGTTTGGGCCTCTGCCGGACCGTTGGATTACTGTCCCTGCAAAAAAAACACGAGGTATTGCATATGAGATTAAAACTCTGGTACGGGAAAAAATTGTACCTGGACAGTCTGTAGAAGACAGAGGAAGCAGTGTAAACCAAATCCCGCAGCCCCATGAACAGCATGCCAGCTCCAGTGTTGAAGAAGAAATGGACAGCCATACTGAAGTGTCCCAAAAAGAAGAAAATACACAAATATTAGAAAAGAGAGAACCTTTCCGGACCGGCCCGGAAAATGAGGCAAACAGGGAAAAACAAGTCAACAATGAGGTATATCACCAACCAAAAAAAGAAAAAAGCAGGGACAGCATGCGGGTGAGCAGTGATAAAAATGAGAACAGGCCGGAAAATAGTAAGAAAGCAAAACCGCAAACTGCAGTTGCTGAGAATAAGCACAAACCGGTGGTTTACCGCATCACCTGGGGGGACACATTATGGGAAATTACAGGGAAATATTACGGAAACAGGTACCTTTACCCCTATCTGGCGCAGAAAAACAGCATCTCTGATCCAGACTACATTATTTCTGGTGACAAGCTGATACTTCCCGAAAAAATCGGCAGTTATAAAAGGACATCCAGGGCTTTCAAGGATTAGAATAGAATGCTCAATATATAAAAAATTATGCAGCAAAGGGGTTATTCAATGGATTGCAAAAAATTAATACCAGGGGGAAAAATTTATCAGCAAAACATGTTAAATGTACTATTTCTATTACTTTTTACTACCTCAGGCGCAGCTGCCTTGATTTATGAGGTGGTGTGGGTGAGGCAGTTTACTCATCTGCTGGGTGCATCAAGCTATGCTGTTACCATAATACTTGCCGCATTTATGGCGGGGTTGTGTCTGGGTGCACTGATTATTGGGAAAAAGTCAGACCGGTGCGATGAAAAAAGATTGTTTAAAACATATGTCATAATTGAGGTGGGTATAGGAGTTTTTGCATTGATGCTCCCCATTTTCCTGGAGCTTGCAAAATCAATATATGTAAGCTTCTACCAGGTATATTCTCCTGGAATTCTCATTTTTAATGGGTTCAAACTGGGGATTGCATTCCTCTTGCTGGTTTTTCCCACTGTATTGATCGGTGCCACCCTCCCGGTAATGAGCAGGTATATAATCCGGGTAAAAGACAGAATTTCTGTTACTGTTTCCAGGCTTTATGCTCTTAACACTATAGGGGGTGTGCTGGGTGCAATATGTGCCGGATATTTTTTCATACCTGCACTGGGGGTAAGACTCACCACTCAGGTGGCAGTGGGTCTCAACTTCTTTGTGGCAGGTAGTTTTTATTTCATTAATGCAGTTGTTATCTCCAGAAAGAACAGAGTTTACCAGACTCATGTGCACATCAATGAAGCGGACCCGGCTTCTACACCCATACAGAAATCCATACTGGCTGCATTCTGCATTTCCGGCATAGCTGCCATGTTTTATGAAGTAGCCTGGACCCGGACCCTTTCCATGATACTGGGCACCACCACCTATGCTTTTACTACCATGCTGGCTACATTTCTGGTGGGTATTGCTCTGGGCAGTGCGGTGTACAACCTCATACCCCGGTCTTTTTCCCGTGTCTCCCTTTTTGTTCTTCTGCAGCTGGTAGTGGCTTTTTCTGTTCTTTTTACTATACCTCTGTTTGAGAAGCTGCCTTTTATGTACCTTTACCTTCACCGCAGGTGGATGAACAGCTGGATGGACATGCAGTTTATGAGGTTTGTTATGGCGGCTCTGATAATGCTGGTGCCCACATTAGCTCTGGGTACCCTCCTGCCTACCATTAGTTCGATATTTATTGAAAAAACGGGGCATCTGGGACGCAGGCTGGGGAAAGCTTACAGTTTGAATACCCTGGGCAATGTAATGGGAGCTGCAGCAGGAGGATTGATCCTGGTGCCTCTGATAGGAATGCAGAAGACCATCATGGTGGGAGCGATTTTGAACCTTGCAGGAGGAGCACTGATTCTTCTTTTTAGAAAAACCACCTCTCCTCTGCGCCGAAGTCTGGAGGTGGCCTGTGCAGGCGCGGGAGCTTTGTTTTTAATAATAGTGATCGGCCCATGGGACAGCAAGATAATTAATAGTGGAGTATATGTTTATGCTTCTCGTTATCAGAAAATGCTCGATGAATACAACAAAATCTCTAAAAAGAAAGAAAGCATCCCCCAGGCAACCAACAGCAAACTTCTCGAAGTGGCAATGAGACAGTACCGGCTTCTGTACTATGATGCGGGGGTTGCTTCTACGGTAGCAGTAATGCAGAGGGACGATGGGGTCAAGTTTCTGACCATTGACGGAAAGACGGATGCAAGTACAGGCAGTAAAAGTGATATGCGAACCCAGGTAATGATCGGCCAGCTGCCCATGCTTTTCCATGAAAAT
Source organism: Spirochaetota bacterium (assembly GCA_048622675.1). Classification (GTDB taxonomy): domain Bacteria; phylum Spirochaetota; class B62-G9; order B62-G9; family DRHN01; genus JBMCUI01. Next base: position 14,889 of record JBMCUI010000001.1, read on the forward strand.
CCCGACAAGGTTCTGGTGGTGGGTCTGGGAAGCGGGGTAACTGCAGGGTCTGTACTTACACATGATATCAGAGTAGTGGACTGTGCAGAAATATCTCCGTCTGTAATAGAAGCCTCCAGATACTTCTCAGACGTAAATCACAATGCTCTTGATGACCCCCGAATGAAGATTATCCCCAAAGATGCCCGCAACATGCTTCTTACTTCGGAAAAAATGTACGATGTGGTCGTTTCCCAGCCTTCCAATCCGTGGATAAGCGGAGAGTCAGAGTTGTTCTCTCTGGAATGGTACCAACAAGTCAGCAAACACCTGTACAGAAATGGATTGTTTCTCCAGTGGGTGCCCACGTACTATATCTCAAAGCAGGATCTGAAAATAATAATCAATACCCTTAGATCGGTATTTCCGCACCTTACCGTGTGGAGCAGCGGGTCTCTGGGTGATCTTATTTTTATCGCTAAAAAGAACAGCAGGCTGAGGATCGATCTTCCAGCACTCATGGAAAAACTTAAAAATAGAAAGATCAGAAATGACATCCTGCGAGTGGGCCTGGACCCGTCTTCTTTAATACTGGACCTGTTTGTTATGGATGAACAGGACCTCACCGGGTATCTGTATAAAGGAAATGGGCGTCCTATTCCGAAAAATACCGATGACCGGTTGATAACCGAGTTTTCCACCCCAAAACAACTGGTGAGGCATAAAAAGGTGAAGAGATTTCTTAAACCGCGCCACCTTCACGGGGACCCCGATTCACTGTTGCGGATTTTAAAAAACACTGACCGAGAAAGGATAAATAAACTTTTAATAGAAAAATTGGGGTAAGGTATAGTGCTCCCTCATTTAATATAGAAAATGAAAGGTTACCCGTCCCCTGATGCTGTTTTCCAAAAAATGAACGTTAATTTGTTTTATTTTTATACTTATAATACCACTCCAGGGTTTCTTTTATTCCCTCCCATGTGGTGTAAACCGGAGTATATCCGAGATTTTTTTTTGCCTTTTCAATGCTGAAGCTGTAGTCATGTGCCACCTGGGCAATAGTATACCGGGTTAGGGGAGGACGGTCAGAAGAATTGACCAGCTGGTGAAGCTTCTCCAGCAGGAATGAGACAGCGTACAGCGGTTTAACAGGGAGGCAGAACCGAGGAGGGTTTTTCCCCATCTCCCGGGCTATCACACCCAGAAACTCATTCCATGTCAGGTCGTTTCCATCTGTGATGTTGTAAGCCTCTCCGAGCCCTGTTCTGGCATGTATGGCATCAACAGCTGCTTGGGTGAGGTTCTTTACATAACAGGGAGAGGTCACCGTTCTTCCTCCTTTCGGAAAAAACTTCATCCCCCTGTCTACTGCTCTGAACAGAGGGTAGGTGAAGCTGGTATCAAAGGGACCGAACACATTGGAAGGCCTCAAGATCAGCATTTCTATCCGGTCCCTGTACTTCAATAGCTCCTTTTCCGAAAGAGCTTTGGTGATGCAGTACCCGTCTGTGAAAGGCCTGCCTGCATCTTCTTCGATGGTATTATGATTGCCATTGAACCCGTATACCACGGTGGAGCTGAGATGGATGAACCTGGAGACCCCGTTTTTCATGCATGAGTGTAAAAGGTTCACAGTGCCATCAACATTGGTACGGTAGAACTGCTGGTACGGCCCCCAGTCGCTGGATTTGGCTGCTGTGTGTATCACCACATCCACATCCCTGGTAATATGGTCGAGGCAGTCGGTTATGGAAGCATATACCAGCCTGCAGCTGCCTTTGAGTCTGAACAGGTTGGAGTTCGTTCTTACCATTCCGGTTGCTGAATACCGGCTCCTGCCTGAGAGAAAGTGCAGCAAATGACTTCCAATAAAACCGTTTGCCCCTGTAATCAGAACTTTGATATTTGTTTTCATGAGATTACACATCATGGCGGTCGCACCGAAACCGCTGTGCACCAGATTGAACTGCACTGCATTTTATTATTGCAACTGCATATATTTGATATAATATTATGAATATTACAAAAACTCTTTTTAGTAAAGCTCAATAGCTGATAATATCTTTGAATTAATACTGGTAAAAGAAGGAACTACTATGGGCTCTTTGGAAGTTAAACCGGTTGAAACCAGGAAAGATTTTAAAAATTTTCTTGACCTCCCCGGCAGGCTATACAGAAATGATCCCAGTTATGTAGAGCCCTTAAGGGTGGATATAAAGTTCCAGTTTAACAGGAAGAAAAATCCCTTTTTTAAGCATGGAGATGAAAAGTCTTTTCTTGCCCGCACAGGCGACCAGGTGGTCGGAAGGATAACCGCAATAAGAAATGACTTTTACGTCCAATACCAGGAGAAGAATTCCGGGTTTTTTACCTTTTTTGACTGTGTTGATGACCAGGAAACTGCGAACGGGCTGTTTCGTGCAGCCGAAAGCTGGCTGAAACAGCAGGGCATGGAAAACATTATCGGTCCTATGAGTTTCAGCGGTGAGAGCATTTCCCCCGGGCTTTTAATAAAAGGATTCGACTGCCCTCCTTTCCTGCTGATGGCCCATGGCCTCCCCTATTATCAGAGGCTGGTGGAAGCCCAGGGGTTTGAAAAGACTGTAGATGTGCTGGCATTCAGCATGCCCATACAGCAGGACATAGACCCCAGGCTGGTGGAGCTTGCCCAGAGAGTAAAACACTCCCGCAATATTTCGGTAAGACCCTTTGATCCCAAAAACTTCTGGAGGGATGCAAAAGTACTGATGGACATATATATTGAGGCATGGAAGGACAACTGGGGGTTTATACCTCCCACGGAGGAGGAGTTTTATGATGTGGTAAAAACCCTCAAAAAAATATACATACGGGAGCTGGTTCAGATTGCAGAAGTTGACGGCCAGCCGGTGGGATGGGCTATGACCCTGCCCAATATCAATGAGGTACTCATCCACATGAACGGAAGGCTTTTCCCTTTCGGAATATTCAAGCTGCTGTACTGGATGAAGAGGACAAATAGTCTCAGGCTGTGGGGCCTGGGCATCAAGCCGGAGTACAGGAAAAGGGGAGTAGATGCAGTGCTTTACTACCACACCCTGATGGAGGGCCAGAGGCTGGGCTATACCGTGGGAGAGCTTTCCTGGATACTGGAGACCAACACCCCTATAATTCGTGCTGCCCATCTGGTGAAGGGCAGGGAGTACAAAAGGTACCGGATCTACCAGAAAGCAATTTAAATAGTGATTTTGCTGTATTCAGGTGATGTATTGCCTGGGGGTTAATCTGGCTCGCGTGGTTTCAATAAAAGATACAGGCCGTCCAGCACCTCTAAAATTACCGGAGAATGGCCGGCCAGAGGGGTCATTCAGGGAAGACGGCAGCAGCTATTATATATCCTCCAACTGCAGCAACCCCTGTTAAAAATAGGCCTGCATTGGATGAAAGAATCACCACCCCCGAGGAAGCTATAACCGAGAAGTACCCATTTACTGACCAGGCCCAGGGAACAGAGGGTGCATCGGTCTGTTTCAGGCTGGAAATGGCGGTGGGGAAAGGAAAACCCATCATAAAACCCACGGGAGCGATGACACAAATGGAAAAAGCAAGCTTACATATAACAGGGGCCCCCACTATTCCTGCATAAAGAAAGTCGGAGAAAAACAAATATCCCACCAGGTATGCTGAAAGGGTGCCTACAGCTGTGAAGACCACCCTTCTTCTGTTGTTAATGAAGTAATCTGAAAAGTAACTCCCTGCTCCTGAAAAAATAAGTATGGAGGCAAGGGTAACAGAGTTTGAATAAATGGGGTTGGCCAGATACTTGTTGTGTTTTTCCATGAGCAGTATCTCAATGAACATGTAGCAAACAGCAATAAGACCAAAGTAGAGTAATACCCTTAGCCTCCGGGTGCTTGTTTTTTTCATAAAATAGATTGGAGTGACAATCAGGATAAAAGAGAACACCATGGTGGTTATAAATGTAGAAAACAGTATGAGGTAACCGCCTTCAACCACAGGCAGCCATTTTTTCCCCAGCTCTCTTAACAGGGGTAGTACCTTCTTGATTCTGAAAAAAAAGGAAAAATAAGGGCGATTGTCGGTGGAAGGTCTTATGTTGAACAGGTAATTGTTTATAAAACTTTCCCCTCCCTGGAGTATGCTGGAAACTCCGGTGTGGTACATTGCATCAGGTACTATGTTGAACCTGTTCACCTCTGTTTTTTTTACTCCGGGGTAGTAAACCAGGTCAAAGGCCCTGGTGGTGCAGAACTGCTTAATGTTATCCAGCTCTTCGGCGCTGAAGGGCCTCTGTTTGGCTATGAGTGTACCGGTAGCCCAGCTTCTTATTACTGTGATGCAATGGGCAGGGTCTATTCCCATTTTGTTCATAGCCTTTTTCATGGTTGAGGTCAGCTTGAGCAGGTCCCTGGGCGGGTTTTTGAGCAGTAGTGTGATTGACACTGCCCCCTGCCCGGTGGTGCTTTTCAGATATTCTGCAAAGGCTTCAGCTGTGCAGGTGTAATTGGTATTGGTGGAGTATATCCCCCCTATGGAGGAAACAGCCCTGTCTACTTCTGAAATGTCTATGATGTCCCACTTTTGAAGATTTTTTTTAAGATAATTGCGGCCGTTGGCATTGACAATAGTGATATTTTCCCGGGTAAAAAAGCTGCCCGTATAATTGCTGAATACCTGGTTCAGCAGTGTGGGGAGATGGGGGTTTTCTTCAGTGGCGGTGATCTTTTCTGCACCGTTTCGAAATGCCCTTTCTACAGAACTCCCTCCTCCCAGGCCCATTATAAAAGCGGAAGGCTCTTCGTACAGGGTGTACACTGCAGACTGGGTCTGGTATGCCAGGTAGTCCATTGGTCCAGGCTGTTTTATCCGGTCGATGGCGCCAAGTTTGTCCCCGTCTATAAAAAGGCCCATTTGTGAGGGAAGACTGCCTTTAAACTTCAGGCTCAGGCCGGGGGCGAATCTGATCCTCCTGCTTTTTACCACCTGGATGGTTCCAAATGGGCTGTGGCTCTGGTGTATTATTCCTGCATCAGGAAGGTTGAGGGCCTGTTTTATTCCTTTGTAGGGAAGAACACTGATGTCTCCCATGAAAAAAAATAAAAGGCCTGCTGCTGCCAGAAATCCGGTGAAGACCATCCGCCAGAAGCAAGGCTTAAGGTAGAATATCAATAAAACTGCAGTAATACCCGCCAGGGCCAGAGGCACTATAAGTATCCTGCCAGGAGGGATCAAATAAAGGGCTCCCACCAGAACAAATATTCCACATCCTGAGCCCAGCAGGTTGTAGAAGTAGACCCTGCCGGGTTTTCCCAGACTGAAGGCAATGACAATGAAAAATGCCCCCAGTACAAAAGGTACTGTATATATAAAGTACCTGACGGCCAGTCGGCCCAGCTGTCCGGGGTCCCATATTATCCTCAGAGGGTCAAATGAAATGTGTCCGGAAAGAAAAAACCCCAGCCCTGTAAAAAAAATAAACAGGACCACGCACCAGTAGGAAAAGCTATATTCTCTGTTTTTTATCCTGTTACGGAATACAAATACTAAAGTGCCTGCTGCACCAAACCCGGTGAGTGCGATTGCAATGGCAGAGTAGGTGAAATTTCCGAATCCTTCCATCGGGAGGACCCGCATCAGGGAGATTTCCAGAGAAAGAACCGAAGCTGAAACCAGAAAAATTGCCAGATAGTACAGTTTATTCCCTTTCTACTTTTCCAACTCTCTGGTAAGGGGGACAAACATTACCGGAGCAACATCCCTGACTACAACCTCTCCCTTCTGGTCTTTTTGGATAACTTTCAGCACCTGAGGATAGTAGGGCTGTCCTACCGGTATACACATCCTGCCCCCTTTTTTCAATTGTTCGATCAGCGGTGGAGGTATATGGTCGGAAGCTGCTGTTACAATGATGGCGTCAAATGGTGCGTGTTCATCCCACCCGAAATAACCGTCACCCCACTTGAGTTCAACATTTTTGTATCCCAGCCTCTGCAGTCTTTTTGAGGCAGATTCTGCCAGTGGTTTAATTATTTCGATGGTGTATACTTTCTTTACTATTTCTGCCAGCACTGCTGCCTGGTACCCTGAACCTGTTCCTACTTCCAGCACTGTATCATCTGCACTCACCTCCAGCAGCTCGGTCATAAGGGCAACTATGTAGGGCTGGGATATAGTCTGTCCGTAGCCAATGGGAAGAGGAGTATTCTCATAGGCTCTTCGTTTCAAGTTATCCGGAACAAATTCATGCCTGGGTACTTCCAGCATGCTTTTTATCACCTGAGGGTCAGGGATATCTTCAGCTTTAATATGGTTTTCCACCAGCTTTGTTCTTTGTTCTTTATATCCCGAATGCAGAATAGAGGGGGCCGCACCGAACATGAGGACTGTTAGGAGCAGGACTGCTATAAAATTTGCTGATAGGCTGGTCTTTTGCCTTGGCATGGTCTTTTAATAACACTAAATCTCCAGCATAGGTTTGTCAACATAAAACAGTACCAACTCTCCGGCAAAAACTCCGATCGGATATCAGGAGTACACCGGAACCTGTCTGTGAGCTTAAAACTGATATAAAAAAGTTTTTGATAAAGAGAAAATTTTATATTTTATTTACTTTATTAACCAGGAGGTGCTAATTGAAAGCAATTGTGGTGGGGAGTGCAAATACGGATATGATTATCCATGTGCACAGCCTTCCTTTGCTGGGAGATACACAGGTAGGGTATGGATATACAAGCGGTCCCGGAGGCAAAGGGGCGAATCAGGCAGTGTGTCTTTCCAGGCTGGGAGCTTATCCTCACCTGATCGCCCGGTTTGGAAAAGACGATACTTCCTCCATTCTGATGGAGGAGATAAACCGCCAGGGCATAAACATGTCCCATGCAGTAATTGATGAAAAACATAACGGTGGAGTGGTTTTCATAATTGTGGACAAAACAGGAAATAATACCATGATTGCTGACTTCGGGTCCAACCAGTACCTGGACCAGTACGATATTCAAAATGCCGCTTCCTTATTTGAAGGGGCCGGGCTGCTGCTTCTGCAGCTGGAAGTATCGGACAGTGCAAATAAAAAGGCCTGTGAGCTGGCAGTAAAAAACGGCCTCCGGGTCAGTTTGAATCCTGCTCCCATGAGGCCTTTTGATACCTCCATTCTGAAGTTTGTGGATGTCCTGACTCCCAACCTTTTTGAGTTGAGCAGGATGCTGGAATACCTTGAAGGTAAAGTGGTTGTACCTGTTGATGAGAAGGACCATCAAAAAATAATCACTGCTGCCCGCAAACTAATAGAACTGGGGGTAAATCATGTAGTAGTTACTATGGGAGAAAGGGGCAGCGTTTATATAAACCAGAAAGCTTCCTGCAATTTTGGAACGTACCGGGTAAATCAGCGGGACTCCACTGCTGCAGGAGATGCATTTACCGCTGCTTTTGCCCTCAGGTTTACAGAAGGGGCGGATGTTTCTGAGTGTGTAAGGTTTGCCTCTGCAAGTGCGGCCATAGCTGTTACCGGTGAAGGAGCAATACCCTCCCTACCCAACCGGGAAAAAGTGGAAGGTTTTATGATGAGCAACAAGTTTGAAAAGTTTGTTTAGCGGCAAAGTTTTTACAGATTGAGGCCTCCTGGCAGGAGTGTACAGAGCCAACTCCTCTCAACTCGGACTTCGCCGGGTCAATGAAAAGACATTCATCAGGATCGGTTGCTGTCCACAGCCGGCTGCCAATCGGTGCTGGAAATGCAGTGGAGAATATGTGTGTGCAATCTACAAGTGATCTATTGTTTTACCTTGACATGCATTAATGACTGTTTTTATATTATCTGGTAACTACTCACCCACCTTGTTCAGGGAGGGATAAAGTGATTACAATAGATAAAGTAACTAAATCGTTTGGTCCTACTGTTGCTCTTAACAATGTCAGCTTTGAGGTGCAGAAGGGGGCTATACTCGGTTTTCTTGGTCCTAATGGGGCAGGCAAGACCACTACCATGAGGATTATTACCGGTTATTTTCCTCCAACCGATGGAAATGCTTATGTGGCGGGATACAGTGTGCTTGACCAACCAATGGAGGTAAAAAAGCGGATAGGGTACGTGCCCGAACATCCCTACCTGTACAGGGACATGATGGTAGGTGAATATATCAGGTTTATCGGGGCCATAAAAGGAATTCCCAAACAGCAGCTTAAAGAAAGGGTAGACCAGAGTGTTGAAAGGTGCGCTCTGGGTTCTGTATATAGAAAGAGAATAGGGGAGATTTCCAGAGGGTATAAGCAGAGGGTTTGTCTGGGCCAGGCCCTGGTGAACAATCCTCCGGTTATGATACTGGATGAACCTACTACCGGTCTGGACCCCGAGCAGATTTACAGTATTCGGCAGCTAATCAAATCCATGGCAGGCGAGAGAACTATCATTCTCTCAACTCATATACTGCCCGAGGTATCCATGACCTGCGATAAAGTGGTGATAATCAACGAAGGAAAGGTGGTTGCTACCGATACTACTGAGAATATCGGCAATACCTTTTCCACTACTGCACAAATCGAAGTAAGGGCCAGAGGTCCTCAAAATGAAATCATTGAGGCTCTTTCCAAGCTCGACGGAATAAGCAATGTAAAGAACTCAGGAGAGGTCTATACCCTGGATGCACAGAAGGAGAAGGACCTCAGGCCTGTGGTGGCAAAAACAGTTGTGAATAATGGATACGAGCTTCTGGAGCTGAAGAGCAGGTCCATGAGCCTGGAAGACGTTTACCTCAGACTTGTTACTGTAGAAGAGGAGGTCAGGCACTGATGAGAAATATATGGGAGATATTTAAAAGAGAGATCCGATTTTACTTTTCCACCCCCATAGCCTATGTAATTATGGTGATATTTGTTGCGGTATTTGGATTCCTTTTTTTCAGGAATATTTCATATTATTCTGAAGTATCCTACCGGTTGATGCAGAATCCGGGATACGGGCAGAAGATTGACCTGATTATGGGGGTGTTTGCACCCCTGTTTAATTCCAACAGCATTATATTTTTACTTCTGATTCCCCCCCTGTCCATGAGGCTTTTTGCAGAAGAGAAAAAATCGGGCACCATTGAGCTTCTATTTACCTATCCGGTAAAAGACATCCAGATAGTCATGGGAAAGTGGCTGGCTGCACTGAGTATCATAGCACTTATGCTGGTGCTTACTCTGCCGGCCCCGTTTCTGGCGTTCAGGTCTGCAGAAACAGCAGACTGGGGTCCGGTGCTGGCAGGATATCTGGGAATGTTTCTTATGGGTATTTCCTTCCTTTCCCTGGGTGTATTAATTTCCGCCCTGTCAGAGAACCAGATAGTCTCGGTTATAATCTCATACGGTGCTCTGCTTGGTTTCTGGTTTCTGGGATGGGTCCTGGACCCCGGTTCAACCAGGCCTATTGCAAAGGTGCTGGAGCAGCTGAGCATTATCGGCCATCTTTCTAATTTCGTAAAAGGGCTCATTGATACTACGGATATTGCTTATTATCTGCTGTTCATATTTGTGTGTATATTCCTCACCATGAGGGTTCTGGAATCGAATAGGTGGAGGGGTTAAATGAACAAGTCAACTGAAAAATACCTGTATATTGCATCGCCATTGTTGATACTGGCAAGCCTGTTTATATATTACATAAATTACGTTTTCGGGACCTGGTCTATGGTTACCCTGGGAGCAGGGGTGGCAGTGGGAGCAGTGTTCTTTGTCAGGTTCCGTAAGGAAATTGCCGGCAAGGTTTCCAGAAGAAAACTGCGGTACGGTACAAACAGCATTCTGATTACTATTTTTGTACTGGCCCTGGTGGTGATTGCCTACCTGGTGGTCATGGAACACAACAAGCGGTTTGATCTGACCAGCATGCAGAAATTTTCTCTTTCCAGCCAGACTAAAACAGTGCTCCAGAAACTGGAAGGTGAGGTGCATGCTTACGCATTTTATGGAAAAAACCAGAGTCCGGCATCCATAGTGGAGCTTTTCAAGCAGTATAAGTACAATTACAAAGACTTTGAATACAGCGTTATTGATCCTGACCTCAATCCGGGAAAAGTGGAAGAATACGGTGTGGAAGAGTACGGGGACATTGTACTGGAGTACCAGGGAAGGACCCAGCAGGCCAGCAGCCCAAATGAGGAAGGGGTTACCAATGCGCTGATAAAGCTTTCCCGGACACAGGTGAAACCAGTATATTTCATCACCGGGCACGGGGAACGGGGAATAGAAGATTCTGGAAACAACGGCTATGGTAACATTAAAGCAGCAATTAGGGCTGAGAACTACGATGTGAAGGAGCTTCTGCTTCTGGGTGAAAAACAGGTGCCCGAGGACTGCGCAGTCCTGATATCTGCAGGTCCCAAAACAGATTATACTCAGCATGAGATTGATATTATACAAGAGTACCTGCAGCAGGGAGGCAGGGTATTTTTTCTGCTCGACCCGCGGAGGGATGTCAAGCTCAATAACATTGCAGCGTTCCTGGACCGGACCGGCCTGATTGCAGGCAGAGACGTGATTATTGACCCCATGAGCAGAGTGTTCTCAGGTGATTATTTTATGCCGGTCATAAGCAATTATACCTATAACCCCATTACCAGGAACTTCGGAATTTCTACATTTATGAAGTACGTGAGAAGCATGAGAGTGAAGGACAATCCAGGAGAAAATATACGAGTCAGGGAAGTGGCAAGAAGCAGTGAAAACAGCTGGGCAGAGGCCGATCTTGAGGGGCTGTATTCAGGCAGGGGTGCGAAATTCAACGAAGACCAGGACATAAAAGGACCGGTGAGTGTGATGGCCTATTCCACCATTACTTTTCCCCAGAAAGCCCAGTCAGGCTCTTCGCACTCAGATTCATCAGAACAGAAGACCCCCCAGGAGCAGCAGTCTACTGAAACCGAAAAGACTCAGGAGGGGGTGGTCCTGGCAGTGGGGGACTCTGATTTTGTGACAAACTCCATGTACC
>JBMCUI010000002.1:0-25106 GCA_048622675.1 Spirochaetota bacterium
CCCTCCGGGGGAATGCGGATGTTTTTATAGTTCCAGCTGGCAGTGGGCTTCTGGCGGGGAAGCCGGAGGTCGTCCACCGTAATTACGTCTCCATCGGCCATGAGCACGGCCCTTTCTATGGTGTTTTCCAGCTCCCTGATGTTTCCCGGCCAGGAGTACTCGGTAAGGTACCTGATAGCCAGGGGGTGAATTTCTTTGATTTTCTTTTTGAACTCACCGCAGAACTTTTTAAGGAAAAAGTAGGTCAGAAGGATGATATCTCCCCGCCGCTCGCGAAGGGGAGGGATATCGATGCTTACCACGTTGATGCGGTAGAACAGGTCTTCTCTGAACCGCTTCTGTTCTATTTCGTGTGCAAGGTCCTTGTTGGTGGCCGAGATGATGCGCACGTCCACCTTTATGGTCCTGTTGCTGCCCAGCCTCTGGAACTCTTTTTCCTGGATAACCCGTAACAGCTTTGACTTGGTGGCAAGGCTCATGTCGCCGATTTCATCCAGGAATATGGTGCCGCCGTCTGCCTGCTCGAACCGGCCGATCCGCTGCTTGTCTGCACCGGTAAAGGCGCCCTTTTCATGCCCGAAGAGCTCGCTTTCCAGTATCTGCTCGGGGAGGGCTGCGCAGTTTACTTTGACAAAGGCCCGGTCTTTTCTGAAGCTGTTGTAGTGGATGGCACCGGCTACCAGCTCTTTTCCTGTTCCTGTTTCACCGGTAAGAAGCACCGAGGTGTTGCTGTCAGCCACTTTGCCTACAACCTCAAACACCTTCTGGATCTGGGGGCTTTCTCCAATGAAGTTCTCTGTGCGGTAGATAATGTTCCGCTCGCCCCGCAGGCTGTCCGCCTCCTGGGTAAGTCTCTTGTGCTCTATGGCCCGCTCCACCTTTATTTCAAGCTCCGGGATGCTGTAGGGCTTCTGGATAAGGTCGAAGGCGCCGGACCGTATTGCTTTTATGGCGTTGTCCACCGAGTTTTTTTCGCAGGAAATGATCAGGATGGTGTTATTATTCCTGTCCTTCTGCAGTTGAATGAGTTCAAAAAGCGAGCCGCCATCTATATTCATGTCGCTGATTATAACATCGAAGATGCTGTTGTTGATCATCGCCGCCGCGGTGTAATAATCAGAAGCCTCATCCATCTCGTAGCCTCTGTGCTTGAAATACTCCAGTATATGGCTGCGAAGGTCGCTGTCCCTGTCGATAACCAGTAAATTGTTCATTAATGTCCTCCACTACAGTATAGTAGAAGCTGCAAGAAAATCAAATAAATTGTGGATGAGGATGATGAGTTACCTTGACATTTTTCCTGTAAATACTTTTACTATTAAGGAAGGCAGTACTGCTCAAAATAAACCAAAAAAGCACAACAGTCAATATGCCATATTATGCAATTCATGTGAAAGCAAGATGTGAGGAGAAGTTTTTACATCGGGCTGGCACCAGGATGGATAAAGCCAGGGGAAAACTGGTCTGGCCCAGAAGGAAGCTCAGGATCAAAAAAAAGGGGGAGTGGCTTGATTCTCTCAAGCCTATATTCCCGGGCTACTTGTTTCTGGAGGCAGAAGAGGTGTCCTCGGACATCTACACCACCCTCAGAACAATTCCGGGTTTTTTACGCTTTCTTCCCAGCAACAACAGCATTACCCCTCTGAACAGAGATGACCGGGAGCTTTTGACCCACTTTCTTTCCTTTGGCGAAATAGTAGAAAAATCACAGGTGTTTTTTGACCACAACAGCAGGATCAGGGTGGTATCAGGGCCTCTTAAGGGGCTGGAAGGGAAGATCGTAAAGGTTGACCGGAGGAAGGGAAGGGCCAAGGTAAAGCTCGATATGTGCAGGAACTCATTTTTAATAGACTTTGGATTTGATGCGCTGGACAGGGCCTAAGCCCCTACTGCCGGCTCCGGAAAGCAGGGCCAAAGCAGGTATATCGTGAGAGGCCGGGGGAGTAAAAATGCAGGGAATTGAGATTGAGGTATCACATGCAGGACAGAACAACGGGCTGGTGGTTATCTCTCCCCGGGGGTATATCGATACCACCACTTCTCCCCAGATGGAGAAGATAATTCATCAGCAGACTGCTGCGGGAAACTACCGGATAATTGTAAACCTGGAAGGGGTAAATTACATAAGCAGCACCGGGTGGGGGGTGTTTGTAGGAGAGCTGAAGGGTATTCGAAGCAATGCCGGTGACCTGGTGCTGACCAATATGAGCCCCAATATCCACGATATATTTGAGCTCATGGAGTTTTCCTCAATACTGAAGGGCTTCGGGAGCATCAAGGAAGCCATGGTCTATTTCCTGGGGAAACCAGGAAAGCGGGGTACAGGGCAGGAAAAGGGGGGTACAGCAGCACAAAAAGGCTCTACCGGCGCTTTTTCTGCAGCCGGAGGGTCAGCTGCAGGGGCTGCTGCAGCACCAGGAGGAGCAGGTGCGGGGTCTTTTTCTGCAGCCGGAAGTGCAGGTGAGCATACATCGTCAGCAGAGGATAACCACAACCCGGAGGATCCTGTTCCGGAGTATTTTTTAAACACCTGTAAAAGCGAGGTGCTGAATGTTTTCCGGTATACTCTGGAAAGAAATGTCCTCAGGGTGGTCTCTGAGAAGCCATACCTCAGCATAAAAGAGATAACCAGGGCCCTGAAGCTCGCCAGGTACGGAGGCAGAAAGCAGAGAAAGCGGAAGGTAAAAAAAGTGCTGAAAGAAATGGGTCTTCTGAAACTGAAGGAGCGGGTTGAGTATGCCCTGGAAAACAGGCCGCCACCTGGCACTACCGGCTGGTAACTGGTTCCTTATTCACCCACCATTATCGAATGGGGTTCAGGGTGCCGCATTGATCGGGCTGAATAGGCAATAGACCCTGTGGTGGGCTGCTGTTCATCTCAGGGTTTGGAGGTTTCGGTTCCTTCTCCTGCAGGCAAAAATATTAACCAAATTGGTCAGTTGTACTCCGGGGTTGAAGCCAGCTGGTAGTGTTTATCGAAGTGTACGGCAATCCCTTCTGGTTCTGTGCGGATGATGGTCCCCTTTACCCGTACAAGGCCGTTGGCTCCCATAACCCGGTGCAGCAGGCCGATGGAAAGGATCAGGTCAAGCTGGACTCTGGACCCCAGGGGGATTTTTCTGCTGGTAGGGAGGAAGGCGCCTCCGTTGCATACATTTTTTGTATACAGCTGCAGGACTTGTGTTTTTCCGGGCTCCATGAGAGTAACCCTTGCAGGCAAGTCCAGCTGATAGCGTTCCTGCTCTCTTCGGTCTTTCATTTTATTAGGTCCTTATATTTATTGATGCAAATACTATGCCTTTTATGTATTTCGGCTGTTGGGCACAAATCTTTATGTGTAATGAGTTAACCGGATGGACTGCTGAAAAGAAGGTCCGGGGAACACGGTAATTTCAATTTAGTTATCGTGATTACACATTTGTAACAGAAAGTCTGGTTGTTAATTTAAAAAGTGTGGAGTTCCTGTGAGAGGAAGCCGCTCAACCTCTATCACCATACCAGCGCAGAAAAAATCCCTCACCAGAATACGCAGGTTTGCGGTCAAGTACGGGGAAAAGTTCGGGTACAATATGCGTCAGGTCAATGGGTTTAAACTCTCTTTGGACGAGATCTGTACCAACATCATTCAGTACGCCTACCGGGAAAACAGGACCCGGGGCCGGATACGGATTGAGATGGAAAGAAGTAACGATACCGTCAGTACCCGAATCATAGACAACGGCATGCACTTTGACTACAGTACCATTGTGGACCCCGACCTGAACCGGTACATCAGGGAGGAGAAAAAGGGAGGGCTGGGTGTTTACCTGGTGCGCCAGCTGAACGAGTCGGTCAATTACGAGCGTGTGGGGAACAGCAACATCCTGACCCTGACAAACAGCGTCAAGCCGCGGCCGTCGTTTTGGCAGAATGTGAAGAAAAACCTCAGGCCCACCCGGATGTCCATCAAAGTGCGGTTTGCCCTTCTCGCTGTGTTTATCATTACGGTAATCACGGTCGGTACCTTCTATTTCCTGACCCACTCCCAGCTGAGGACCCTCACCCAGCAGTATTTAAACAATAAGGCTGCTGCCCTGCGTAACTTTGCTTCTGCGGGCGCGGACCACATCCTGAATGAGAGGGAGATACTCCTGGTGGAGATGGTCTATGAAATCAGTGAAGAAAACCAGGATTTCAGCAGGCTTGCAGTGGTGAACAGCAGGGGGGTGGTTATTGCAGACCAGGTCTTCGAGCGCATCGGCCGGCCGTATGCCCCTCCCCTGGGTGTAGTCCCACCCACCGGCGAAGCCCATACCGTACAGGAGTACCACGACCCTCAGCTTGGGCAGTGCCTCTACTTTTCGGTGCCCATACAGGTTGCAGACCACCCGGTGGGCAGGGTGTTTTTAACCGTTAAAAAGGCTGATATGATGGGGGTTGTTCACCACAGGCAGGACAGGGGGAAAATAGCCGCCTATATGGGAATGTCCTGGGTGATAGGGATCATCGGCATTTACTTCATGGTGAATATGTTTGTTGCTCCCATCAGGAAGATCGCAGAGGAGATCGACCGCATCGGCAGAGAGGGCACCACCGGGGGGTTCCACTTTACCGGTGTGGGGGAGTTTGCAGAGATATCCACCGCTTTCAACCGGATGATGCGGGAGATACACAGCTCACAGGCGCGGCTCACAGACCAGGCCCGGCTGAAGCGGGAGATGCAGCTTGCCCAGAGCATCCAGCAGACGCTGCTGCCCAAGCAGGTGCCGTCCTCAGAAGGGTATGAAATAGCAGCGGAGTACAATGCTGCCATGGAGGTGGGCGGCGACTACTACGACTTCTTTGAGGTTGACGAAGATACCGTGGGCATGACAGTGGGGGACGTTTCGGGCAAGGGTATCGGCGGCGCCTTTGTGATGAGCATTGTGCGAACTGCGCTCAGGCTGGAGGCACGGGGGCAGAAGAACGCAGCAGAGGTGCTGAACAGAACAAACAACAGCCTGGACGGGGAGTTCAAAAAAGGCATGTACATGACCCTGTTCTACATAATTCTGGACTCCAACAGGAGGGTTATCAACTATGCAAGCGCCGGGCATACCCCCATGATCCTGTACCGGGGCAGGACCGGGCAGCTGTTCAGAATGAACCCGAAGGGCTACCCCATAGGGCTCAATATCGGTGAGCCCAGAATGTTCAGGAAGCATATCCGCAATGAACGGCTCAGCCTCAGCCAGGACGATCTGCTGTTTGTGTACACGGATGGTATTACCGAGGCGATGAACCCGGAGTGGGAAGCCTTCGGCGAGGAGCGGCTGTTCAATTTTATCATGGAGCATAATACGGATACCCCTCGGGAGTTTGCCGACCGGCTGCTGGAGGAGGTAAGGTTTTTTACCAGGGGCCGCCCCCAGAACGATGACATCACCTTCATTGTGATCAAGGAAAAGGCCAAGTACAGCGACCTGGTGTACCGGCGGCGTCTCAGGCTGCTGGAGATGGTTGATGAGCAGCAGATGAGCGTGAAGGAGGCCTGCAGAAAGGACGGGCTGTCCACCACCACCTACTACAGACTTAAAAAACTCCGCGACCAGGGCGGGCTGGAGGCTCTCAGGCCCACAGAATCGGAGAAAAAGATAACCGTACTGGACCATACCATCAGTCAGAAGATCCTGGAGGTAGTGGTGGAACATCCTGAGTACTCTGCAAAGAAAATAAAAGATGCACTTGCAGCCCAGGGCAACGGTGCCGTGGATATCAGCACCACCCTGGTATACCGGGAGCTGAACCGGCTGAAGCTTTCCACCAAACAGAAGCGGATGGCCTATGTACAGAGGACCAGGGGCAAGGCACCAGAAGTTTAGGCATTACAACTACTTCAAGTGCACTAACTCCAGCAGACTTATAAAGCTCGTCCACTTTTGTCACTAGGAGGCGCCTTTTTAAGACTTCTTTCTGTTCTGCAGGGCGAACTCGTACCTTTCCTTTTTGTTTTCCAGGCCCAGTTTTACCAGCTCCTTCTTTATTTTCCGTTTGCTTTTTTTAACCGACCCGTACCGGGGAAGCCTGAGGGCTTTTTTGATCTGGCGGATGCTGTAATAGGGGCTGTCCAGTACCACCTTTACAATACACTTTTCCAGCTGGTGCCCGGGAGTGTCCTCCGGAGGCTCATCAGGCAGGCCTGGCTCGCTCCGGGATACCAGCCTGATCGGCGAGGGTGAAGGGCTTTTGGGGGCCCGGGTCTGGTTCCGGTGCTCCGGGGCTGTTATTTTATACCCCACTGCCGAGGCTGCTGATCTCTGCTCTTTTAAGGCTTCCTGCTGGTGTGCATCCAGAAAATATTCGATCGCCAGATGGACATACTCATAGTATTTGATGATTGAGGACAGCTCCATGAGTTCGAACACATTGTGTACGTTGGTGCACATGCTGGTGAGTACCAGGTCGCCGCGGTGGTCGCGGATCTTTTTCAGGTTGCTTATAAATACCCCCCACCCCATGCTGCTGATGTAGTCTACGTCCTGCAGATTGATGATGAGCCGGTACTTCTCCTGCGCTATCTGCTGATCGATTATCCTGGACAGCCCCGGGCTGGTGGTTGAATCAATGTATCCGTGCACGGAGATGATTACCACCTCATCACGGCTGCCTGCATGGGTGACCTCGTAGTGTGCCTCCGGCATTTCCTATCCACAACCCCTGCACTTCAGTGCATGAATTTTCCCGCCCCTTAAGTATCACCTCTATAATAAACGAAAAATAAAAAAAGTCAATCAATTGAGCAGGGCCTAGGTCTGGTGGTTCATGCTTTTTATTTCCACCATCCGGTCCTGCCGCAGAAGTGTGGAGAAGGTATCGAGCCTCTTTTTGGTGGGCTTGTCTATAATGACCCCCCTGGGTATCAGCAGAACCCCGTTCTCCAGGTATATTTCGTCCATCAGGTACATTCCGGGCTGAAGGTCCTTTACCATCACCCTTTTTACCGGGCTGTGCTGGGGAACAGTACTTTTGGAGAGAATCGGAATGAACTTCTCTACCAGGTTCAGGTCGTAGGACCGGTAGGAATTGTCCTTTATTTCCTGGATGGCCTCATCCGGCCGGATGCCCTGGTCAAAGATCAGCTCATCGTAGTCGCTGCAGATTTTTATGACCTGGGAGCCCCGTGGTATATGCCCGTTCCTGAGCCTGTCCGGAAAGCCGGTGCCGTTGTACTCCTCATGGTGGGAACGAATCAAAGAGGCAATACCCTTCAAAGCACTCATAGACCCGATAATTTTTTCTCCCAGGATGGGATGATACACGTACTGTTTTTTATGCTCTTCATCAGATTTTTCAGTGTCGAAATATTTTGCCTCCCCTACCGTGGTAAGCAGGCCGATATCATGGAGCAGAGCCGCGTATACAATGGTGTCTTTTTCCTCCTTCTCAATTTTCAATGCATCGCAGAGAGAATCAGCCAGAATGGCCACTCTCTTGGAGTGGGCTGCCAGGTCTTTTTTGAACAGGGAAATAATTCCGGTGAGCAGGTTGATGCTTTCCTCAAAGTTTCTTTTGAATACGGTGTTTACTTTCTTGAGCTGTTCAACAGCGTTTTCCAGCTGGGCGGTCTTGCTTTTTACTGTTTCTGCCAGGTTCTGGTTCAGCCTGGTAAGCTCCCTGTTTTTCTTCCAGATAATTTTGCTCATCTCTTCGTTTCTTTTTTTCAGGTCGGAATATTCAAGGGCTTTGAGTATGGTGACCCTCAGGTCATTATCATTCCAGGGTTTGGTCAGAAACCGGTACACCTCTCCGTTATTGACCGCATCCAGGGTTGCCTGCAGGTCGGCATAGGCGGTTATCATAATTCTGAGCATCTGGGGGTACTTGTCCTTGGTATATTTCAGAAAGTTATTGCCGTCTACTCCGGGCATTTTCATATCGGATATTACCAGTGATATATCGTTGTACTCCAGTATTTTCAGGGCGTCCCCGGCGCTTCGTGCAGTGAATACCTCAATGTCTTCTTCTCTGAAGAAGATTCTCCTGAAGGAAGACAGGGTATTCGGTTCATCGTCCACAAACAGTATCCGGTGTGCTGGCATTTTTTTATCTCTCCTGTGTTATACAAAGATATACAGGCTCGATCGGTACCAGATTACAAGCAATAGTTGTGCCATACCTATATTTTAGAACATCAGTCATACAAAAATCAAAAAAAATTAAAAATATAAAAAAAATAATATATTGCCCTAAAGCGCGGGTCTGGGAAAATAGTTTTGATAAACTAATAAAAAATGGCTTATAATTATACGTGTTGGAGGAGTGCCATGGATAAAAAAGCCGGTAGAGCAGTTCAAATGGACCAGGTATACCGGGGGTTTTTCGAAGAATTGAAGGACATGGTGTGTGTATGTTCTCTGGAGGGTGAAATCCTTGATGTGAACCGCTGCGGGGTAGGGATGCTGGGGTATTCTTCAAAGGATGATGTTCTGGCCCTGGGGAAGCTCTGCAATATATTCCACAACAGAAAAAATTACCTCCAGTGGAAACAGATGGTGGAGCAGTACGGGTATGTAAAGGAGTTTGAGGCTACGCTAATTAAAAATAACGGTGAGCTCATTGCAGCTGTGCTGACTTCATCTACCATTAAAGACACCACAGGCCAGGCTATAGCCAGTGCCTCTGTTGTCAGGGATATTACTTGCTCCGTAAAGAATGAGATGAACATGCACAGGAGGAATGTTGAACTGGTCGACTCCCTGCTTTCTTTGAAAAAGGCCCAGCCGAAGCTCATTCAGCAGGAGAAGCTGGCATCCATCGGACAGCTCGCAGCAGGAATTGCCCATGAGCTCAACAATCCGGCAGGGTTCATATCCAGCAATTTTACCAGCCTGCGTACCTATATAGGTGTCATTAAAAAATACCTGCACCGATGCGAAGTACTCCTTGCATCGGTGCAGAGCAGCAGCCCTCTGGAAGCACAACAGGTCGCCCGTTCTGTGGAGCAGTTCAAGCAGTCCCAGAAGCTGGACTACATCTATGAGGACATAGAAAGCCTGGTGGAGGAGTCCATGGAGGGAGTCAGAAGGATCAACGAAATTGTGGGCAATCTGAGAAGCTTTTCCAGAATTGATACAGAGAACCGGATAGAGCAGTACGATGTAAACGAAGCCCTGGAGAGCACCCTGGTGGTGGCAAAAAATGAAATAAAATATGTGGCTGAGGTGAAGAAGGAGTTTTCTGCAGTGCCTTTGATTGAATGTATAGGAAGTGAAATAAACCAGGTGCTTCTCAATATTATTGTGAATGCTGCACAGGCTATACGACTGCAGAAGCGGCAGGAGCGGGGTGCCATCAGTATCCGCACCTATCAGGAAAACGGGTTTGTGTGCTGTGAAATCCAGGACAACGGCCCGGGAATACCAGAGGGCATAATCAGCAGAATTTTCGACCCATTTTTTACCACCAAAGAGCAGATCAAAGGCACAGGACTGGGGCTGAGTATTTCCTACGATATTGTGGTTAACAAGCACGGCGGGGAGCTGCTGGTGGAAAGCAGCGGAGGCAGGGGCACCGTGTTTATTATCAAGCTTCCGGTGAGCAGCAGGATAGAGAATAATGAAAAACAATACTGAACCCTCTCCAGAAGCCGGAAAGAGCAGGGGCAGGGTGCTGTTTATAGATGATGAGGTAAATATTTTGAAAAGCATCCGGAGGGGATTTTTGTATGCAGATTTTGAGGTCCTTACCGCATCCGGAGCATACCAGGGGCTTGAGGTGCTGGAGAGCGAAGATGTGGATATAGTGGTCGCAGACTACTGCATGCCCTCTATGGACGGACTGAAGCTTCTGGAGAAGGTCAAAAACAAGCACCCCGGGGTAAACCGGGTCATATTAAGCGGGTATATCGAGAAATCCGCAGCAGTGGAATCCCTGGCCCGGGGCCTTGCCTCCACCTATATACTCAAACCATGGCAGAACCGGGAAGTGGAGCAGAAGATAGTCCATATTCTTGAAATGAGGGAACGGCTGAGGTCGACCAGTCTGCTCAGGACTATAAACAGAATGGAAAACCTTCCCTCCCTTTTAACCATTTACCGGGAGTTCCTGGAGGCGGTCCAGAAGGAAAAGTCCATGGGGGAGATTTCCCGGATACTTCAGAAAGACCCTTCGGTAACCGCAAAATTGCTGCAGATTGCCAACTCTGTATTCTACGGGCTGAAGAGCTGCCTGTCTGTTCAGCAGGCGGTGGTGACCATCGGTCTTGACACCCTTCAGGATATTCTTCTCACCCTTTCTGTGATGGGGAAAACGAAGCTTTCCCGGGCACAGAAACAGTACCTGGATGAGATTTTTACGGTATCTTTCCTCATAAACAGGTATTTTCCGGAAGTGTACAAAATCAAACATGGCTTCTTTCCAAAACAGTTTGCTTCGGTGGGGCTTGTTTCCAATATTGGAAAAATACTTCTTGTCCAATATTTCCCGCAGCGGTATACCGGTGTTGATGCCCACCGGAGGGAACATCCTGCAAAGGGCTTTTATGAAAGTGAAACAGAGCTGAGCTGGGATGGAATTACCCATCAGGATATAGGCGGATACCTGCTGGAAAGCTGGAACCTGCCCTCGGTCTATGTTGAAGCTGCATTTTTTCACCACTGCCCTGAAAACTCCTCACCGGACTACCGGGAAACGGTGGAAATAACCGGGTTCCTGGAAGAGCTTATAGACTGCGTGGTCCAGGGTGGTGGGAATGGGGCCGATATTTCACACCTCTCCGGAGGGTCCATTGCCGAAACAGGCCCCGGCCGTATGGTATCGGGGCATTCATTTATACCTGAAGAACAGAAGCAGAACCTGGTTCAGGAAATTTCAGCAAGGATAAACCAGCCGGGCTTTCCCTTATCCCTGTATAATTCCGACCAGGTATAATATTAGTATTGAAGGCAAATACAGGCAGGTTTGCGGTACACCGGACTGAATGATTTAGTCAGGCAGGCATGCGAGACCTATGTGTGAACTTCGTACCGATGCTGAAAAAGGTAAATACCTTTTCTTGTCACAACGGGGACCGACTTTTTATCAGGAACTCTAGCCTTTTGCTAAATCAAGTATCTTGCCCTGAACAGATTCCATAACCGAGTCGCGAACAAAGCTGCTGGCATTGAGAATCTCAATACCAATTAGTTCACCCCGTTCGTCGAGTTCTGCAGTAATATTTGGGCTGACCTCTATGCTTTTTGCTTCAGGTTTATCTGATATGGCAAGATGTAAAACATCCTCTTTTTCAAAATATCTCATGTGAATCTCATTCAATGCCAAACCTCCCGGATTTTATGCGAAATGTAATCTGCTGTCGGCTGGTTACGTGAATCGTTAACGGAGTGAGCTTGTTCCCTTCTTTTTCATACGGGATCATGACCAACTGCCTGTTGTGCCGCCCCATTGCAATCAATCGACCCGTGGATGTATCGATATACCGTTCGCTGGAATACCTAAGAATCTTCTCTACAACAGCAATGTCGAACCGGCGAAGCCCAAGACGATACTTCATATAATCGGTCCACCGTATTTCGATATTGCCCATTCATCTCCTCATCTTAATATGGTTGTTTTCATTAAAAAAAACAAGGAGAAGATAACTCTGATGAATACCATTCCTGAATTTATATTTTAACTATATGGCCAGAGCTTTTATTGTGTTGTCAGGCAGGCATTCGGAATACGGTACAGTTGTGTTGTTGACGTATACTGTTATTATTCTGTTTCCCCGCACAGCTTCAGTATTTTCTGCCACCTGTGGTCCACGTCCTTCTGAATGTCTTCCAGGACCTGTTCGTTTCCGGGTTTGAACAAGTGCTTGAACCGTCCCTGCTCTTTGAGCCAGTCTGTTATGGGCAGCTTCTTTCTGGGCTTGTAGGTGAGGGTGTATTCCCCGTTTTCCACCTCGTACAGGGGCCAGAAACAGGTCTGCACTGCCAGTTTGGAAATGGTAATGGTGTCTTCCTGTTTGAACCGCCAGCCCCGGTGGCACATGGCCAGCACGTTCAAAAATGCGGGCCCTTCCACCTGGAAGGCCTTCTGGGCTTTCTTTACCAGGTCATTCCAGTACCCTATGGTGGCCTGGGCTGCATAGGGGATATTGTGGGCTGCTACAATGGCGGTAAGGTCCTTTCTGAGCTGGGTTTTCCCGGGGCTTTGTTTTCCTGCCGGTGCAGTGGTGGTGGAGGCGCCGGTAGGCGTAGCGCCTGAGCGCTGGATACCGGTGTTCATATAGGCCTCGTTGTCGTAGCACACGTACACAAAGTCATGTCCCCGTTCCAGAGCTCCTGAAAGCGACTGCAGGCCGATATCATAGGTGCCTCCGTCTCCCCCGAAGCATACGAATTTGATTTTTTTATCAGCGGGAATTTTCCCCTGTTTTTTCAGTGCTCTGAAAGCTGTTTCTGCCCCGCTTATGGTGGCAGCCAGGTTTTCGAAGGCATTGTGGATAAAAGGGATATTCCATGCAGTATAGGGGTAGATGCTGGTTGCCACTTCCAGGCAGCCTGTGGAAGTGCCCACCACCACCGGATCAGTGGTGCCCATCAGCACCTGACGTGCTGCTATAGATGCTCCGCATCCTGAGCACAGTCTGTGCCCGCTGGTGAGTCTTTCAGGAATTCTGGAAAGTTCTTTTAATTTTGCCATTGGTTAGCTCCTATTCGCGTACTCCCAGGTAATTAATTTTATTTTCAACGTTTCCTGTTTTTGCCATGTTCAACAGGTCTTCAAAAACACTGTTGATATGATAGGGGTAAGTTTCTCTCCCCCCCAGTCCGTAAATATAATTTGCCATGAGGGGTTTCTGGTCCTGCTCATAAAAAGCTGATCTAATTTCGTTGAACAGAGGCCCGCCCATGGTGGAGAATGACTCGGCCCTGTCCAGGACCGCTGCCGCTTTTACCGGACTCAGGGCCTCGATGATAGACCTGGCTGGAAATGGGCGGAAAAACCTGGGCTTGAGCAGGCCCGCTTTTATCCCCTTCTGTCTGAGCTGGTCCACCACCGTACGGGTGGTTCCGGCGGCTGAGCTCAGAACCACCACCGCAACTTCTGCATCCTCCATCCGGTATTTTTCCACAAAGTCCATTTTTTTGCCGAACGCCTTCTCATACTCGGCCAGCACATCAGGGATTTTTTTTAGTGCGTTGAACATGGCTTCTGACTGCTGGCGCTTGTGCTCAAAATAGTAGTCCTGAAGGTCAAGTGGTCCATAGGTAAGGGGCCTGTCTGTATCAAGCAGGGTGCCCGAGGGCTGGTAGGTGCCCAGAAAATCTTTTACCTTGTGGTCCTCGTAGGTGGCCACTGCTTCCACCGCATGCGAGGTGATGAATCCGTCCTGGCATACCATTACCGGAAGCAGTATATCCGGATGTTCGGCTATCCGGGGGGCCAGAATCATATTCTCATACACTTCCTGGTTGTTCTCTGAGTATATTTGAATCCATCCCGAGTCCCGTGCTCCCATACTGTCGGAGTGGTCGCAGTGAATGTTTATGGGGGCACTCAGGGCCCTGTTTACTATGGCCATAACTATGGGAAGCCTGGTGGAAGCAGCAATGTACACCACTTCCCACATCAGGGCCAGCCCGTTTGCAGCAGTAGCGGTCATAGCACGTGCTCCTGAAGCGGCCGCACCCACGCAGGCGCTCATAGCACTGTGCTCCGACTCCACAGGAATCATTTCGGTTTTCACCGCTCCGTCCGCCACATACTGGGAATAGTTCATAACAATTTCGGTCTGTGGAGTAATGGGGTAGGCTGCCACTACATCCGGTTCTATCTGTTTCATTGCATAGGCAGCTGTTTCGTCACCGGTCATGGCAATCTTATTGTTCATTTTATTGCTCCTCTTCCATAGTAATGCAGTCAACCGGGCACACCGAGGCGCATATTCCGCAGCCTTTGCAGTAGTCATAGTCAAATCCGGTCATCTTTCCATCTTCGACATTAACCGATCCATCAGGGCAGAATACCCAGCACTGCAGGCAGTGCCTGCATTTTTCCAGGTCAACCCTGGGAGCGAAGGTCCTCCAGTCTCCGGTCTTATAATCACGGGCACTTCCCGCCCGGTCTATAACTCCTCCAATCGGTATTTGCTTCCATCCCTTTTTTTTCATTTTATCCTCCTGATATTTTGACCTCCTGATAGGCCTGTTTAAGACCATCGATGTTGGCGCGGGTCTTTTCCCCTCCAATTTTTTTGGTAAACTTCTTCTGTATGGATGCGGTCAGGTCGTCCAGAGAGACTATTTCGTGTACTTTCAGCAGTGCTCCAATCATGGGGATATTGGTCATGGGGAGCTTCAGAGTGTCAAGAGCAATTCCAGTGGCATCTACAGTGGCCACTTTTCCGTCTCTGTACCCGATTTTTTTTCTGATTTCATCAGGGCTCTGGTGGGTATTGACCAGCAGGGTGCCCCCTTTCAGCCCCTGTGTGACATCTTCTGTTTCCAGAAGGCTGGGGTCAATGACCATAACCACATCCGGGGTGAGCACTCCGCAGTGAAGGTTGATAGGATTTTTACTTACCCTTACAAATGCTCGCATGGGCGCTCCGGCCCTTTCGGGGCCGTACTCAGGGAATGCCTGGATGTACCTGCCTGTTTCCATAGCCGCCTCAGCCACCAGCTGGGCTGCTGTTTTGGCTCCCTGGCCGCCCCTTCCATGCAGTCTTATTTCAAGTAGATCTTCCAAAGGTCTGCCTCCCCTGAAAAATTTGATGGTCTACAGGCTGATTATGAACAGAAGGATTGTGTAAGGAAAATAAGGGTAGTGAAAAATACATTGCTGCCCGCGGCCATCATGATAGGATAATCAATTACCATTTAAATGTAAAGTAGAATAACCGATTTTTCAGGTAAGGAGGAAAGGCTGCAACAGGGAATTAAGGTGAACAGTCCTTGAAAAAATGAACGAGCCGTGTATAAGTTGATGGTACAAATGTTGCCGGGCTGTGTAAATTTGGGCGGTCGATGCAAAAGTGGATAGACCGTGCAGGCAAAATGGGGTAATATATAGTATATAAATGGGGAAGCCGGGAGGAGAAAAAAGTGAGAAAGCTGTACCGTTCCCGCAGCTGCAGGCTTATAGCAGGGATCTGCGGGGGTATCGCACAGGCGTACTCAATTGATCCTACACTGGTGAGGCTGGCTTTTGTTTTTCTGGCACTTGCTACAGGAATTGCTCCCCTGGTAATTACCTACATTATAGGATGGATTGTAATACCGGAGGAAAAATCACCGTAAGCACCGGACAGAATATAGAGAAATAGTTTGATTTTATCCTTCAATATGCTCTATTATATAGAAACAGAAAAGCAGCAGAGGATGAACTTCCTTTAATTGGGAAGAAACTTATGCAAGACGAGGCCGAAAGGCTCAAAGAAATCATTCATCTGGATACTGAGCTTTCAGAGGTTCAGGACCTGGATATTCTGCTGGAAAGAATTCTCACAGAAGCCCGCAAGGTCACCGGTGCAGATGCCGGTTCAATTTATATCAGGGATAGAGATGATCTGGTATTCAGCCATGTACAGAATGAGACCATGCAGGAAAAGCTGCCCCCCGGTCAGAAACTTATTTATTCCACATTTCGGGTAAAAATCAACACCAAGTCCATATCAGGGTATGTGGCCTCCACCGGCGAAGCCCTGAATATACCGGATGTGTACAATCTTCCGGAAGATGCTCCTTATGGGTTTGATTCCAGTTATGATAAAGTCTCCAATTATACCACCAGGTCAATGTTCACCGTGCCTCTGAAGACCAATACCGGGGATATCATAGGAGTTCTGCAGATTATCAATAAAATGGATTCCAGCAGAAGGGCGGTGCCCTTTAATTCCAATGATGAGGTTTTCTGTCGCCATTTTGCCGGAACCGCTTCCATGGCCCTCCAGAGGGCCAGGCTGACCAGGGCGTTGATTATGAGAATGATACAGATGACCGAATTAAGAGACCCTAAAGAAACCGGGCCCCATGTTAACAGAGTTGCCTCCTATGCCAACGAAATATACGAACGGTGGGCCAAAAGGAGGTCTTTATCCAAAGAGGAAGTGAATAGAAAGAGGGATATTCTGCGTATGGCTGCCATGCTCCATGATGTGGGGAAGATCGCCATATCTGATATCCTGTTAAAAAAGCCGGGTAAACTCACCTCAGATGAATACAGCATTATAAAAGCCCACACCTACCTGGGGGCCAGACTTTTTGTGGACAAGCAGTCGGAGTTTGACGAGGTGGCTTCCATGGTGGCCCTTACCCACCATGAAAACTGGGACGGGACCGGGTACCCGGGGCGGATTGATATACACACCGGCAAGCCCCTGGAAAAAGACCGTAATGGGGCCCCCCTTCCCTTAAAGGGAGAAGAGATACCTATTTTCGGCAGAGTGGTTGCAGTGGCTGATGTTTTGGATGCTCTGCTGTCAAGAAGAGTATACAAATGTGCCTGGGGAGAAAAGGATGCTTTTGATGAAATCAGAAGGCTCTCGGGCAGGAAATTCGATCCGGAGCTGGTGGATGTGGTATTCGATTCTGCGGATGTGCTGAGGTCTATCTGCAAACGCTACCCTGACTGATTTCCTGCCCTATAACCCTGCCATACAGGATGCAGCCTGGAGTGTTCATTTCAGCACCGGGGGTTTCCATGACCACAGGAATGAGGGAAAAATAGTTTGACTCCCCCGGAAATGGTTTTATTTTAACATGATACTGGAACTACAGAGAATTACAGATGGGTTAATTAATAGTCGGAGCCGCCTGTAACCCTTTACAGTACACCTCCAGGAAGCTGAAAACAAACAACAATAAAGGAGAAGGAAGATGACAGACCTTGAAAATCAAGCCATTAACACCATTCGTTTTTTATCAGTTGATGCAATACAGAAGGCCGGCTCCGGCCACCCTGGAATGCCCATGGGTGCAGCGCCCACGGCTTATGTAATATGGAACGAGTTACTCAAGCATAATCCTGCTGATCCAAACTGGCCTGACCGGGACAGGTTTGTGCTTTCTGGGGGGCACGGGTGCATGATGCTTTATTCCCTGTTATATCTTACCGGGTACAGAGACATTACTATGGACCAGCTCAACTCCTTCCGGCAGTGGGGGAGCCTGACACCGGGGCATCCGGAAAGCCACCTTACCCCCGGGGTTGAGGCCACCACCGGTCCGCTGGGACAGGGTATAAGCAATGCTGTAGGCATGGCTGTTGCAGAGCGTTTTCTTGCATCCTATTTCAACCGGGGCGAGCATGAAATAGTAAACCATCATACCTATGTGATAGCCACTGATGGTGACCTTATGGAAGGTGTGGCATCTGAGGCCTGTTCTCTTGCCGGGCACCTGGGGCTTGGAAAATTGATCGTCTTTTATGATGACAATAGGATATCTCTGGCTGGTCCGACTTCGGTGTGCTTTACAGAAGATGTGGAAAAGCGTTTCGAAGCCTACGGATGGCAGGTCCTGGAAGTAAAGGACGGAAACAACGACCTGGATTCCATAAGGGATGCGCTCACCAAAGCCAGGGCAGAAACCAGCAGGCCCACCATAATCAAAGTACGCACTACCATAGGGTTCGGTTCTCCGGGCAAAGCTGATTCTCATGGAGTCCATGGTTCGCCGCTGGGTGAAGATGAGGTAAAAGCTACCAAGAAAAATCTGGGCTGGCCTGTGGAGAAGGAATTTTATGTTCCTGACAGTGTACTGGAGCATTACCGGCAGGCGGACAGCAAGGGACAGCAGGCACAGAAGCAGTGGGAAAAACACCTGGATGCCTACAGGAACCGGTACCCGGACCTGGCCCGGGAGTGGGAAATGGTGTGGGACCGGGGCCTTCCCGGGGACTGGGAGGACTCTCTTCCCGGGTTTTCCCCTGATGACGGCCCTCTTCCCACCAGGAAGGCTTCAGGAGCGGTTATCAATGCTATTGCTCCGGTGGTTAAGAACTTTCTGGGAGGTTCTGCCGATCTGGAGCCATCTACCAACACCTATATGAAAGAAGTGCCCGAACAGCAAAAGCAGACCCCTGAAGGAAGGAATGTCCGCTTCGGTGTACGAGAACATGCAATGGGAGCGGTGGTCAACGGAATGGCCTACCACGGCGGGGTGATCCCTTTTGGAAGCACCTTCTTGACTTTTTCCGATTATATGCGGGCAGCAGTGCGGGTTTCCGCCCTGGCGCACCTCCACTCCATATGGGTGTATACCCATGACAGTGTATGGCTCGGTGAGGACGGGCCCACCCACCAGGCGGTGGAGCAGATAGCAGCACTCAGGGCTATGCCCAACCTGGTGGTGATCAGACCCGCGGATGCAAACGAAACTGTACAGGCCTGGAAGACTGCTCTTACTCATAAACACGGTCCTGTAGCACTGGTCCTGTGCAGACAGAAGCTCCCGGTGCTGGACAGGAGCAGGTACGCCAGTGAAGAAGGGCTTGCCAGGGGTGCCTACATAATTTCAGAAGCACAGGGCGGCAGGCCGGATGTACTACTGATAGCTACCGGCTCGGAAGTCTGGCTTGCTCTGGAGGCCCAGCAGGCCCTGTCAGAAAAGGGAGTCAAAGCACGGGTGGTTTCCATGCCCAGCTGGGAGATCTTTGAGGCACAGCCCCGGGAGTATAAAGACGAGGTTCTGCCTCCCGAAGTAAAGGCCAGGGTTGCCATTGAAGCAGGAGTGGGTCAGGGCTGGTGCAGGTATACAGGCGACAGAGGCCGGGTTGTTTCAGTGGAGCGGTTTGGGGTTTCTGCTCCTTATAAGGTGCTCATGGAAAAATTTAATTTTACTCCTCAACGGATAGCTGAAGAAGCCATGAGAAGTATGGGGAAGTAAAAACCGGAATTGAAGGGAGTCCCGGAATAGTAGGGTGCCAAAAGGTCAAAAACTACCTCTTATTTATGAACAGATTGACTGTATGAAGGCTTACCATGATTAGTAAAGGACTGCTGGAGAAATTATACCAGGCAGCAACCATCCAGAGGTGGAATGATCATGTAAGGCCCTGTGAACTTACAGAACTTGACAAGCAGGCCCATAAAATGGCTATTTCATACGTAATAGCCAAGTTTGAACAAACCGACAGAAGGGCCGATATTGACTGGCTTAAAATTATCGAAGGCGGTATATTCGAGTTTCTGCACCGGGTTATACTGACCGATATAAAACCGATGGTCTTTCACAGAATGATGTCACAGAAGGGGAGAGAGCTCAATGAATTTGTCCTGGAACAGATTAACGGGGATATAAAGGGCATCCCCGGAGGTTTCACCGACAGGTTCAGGAGCTATCTGTTTGATCCGGAGTTTGCTTTTACCGAAAAACGTATTCTGGGAGCGGCACATTACCTGGCCACCAACTGGGAGTTCAGAATAATTTATCATTTGAATCCATTTATCCAAGGGATTGAAAAAACCAGAGCAGAGATTGAAAACAGGCTTGAAGACTACTATGATCTGATCGGTGTTCAAAAAATCAATCTGGGGAGAAAATCATTCGGTTTTATAGACCTCTGCGGGCAGCTTCGGTTCCAGAAAAGATGGTCAGGGACCCCAAGAATACCCCAGACTTCGGTACTCGGTCATATGCTTATTGTAGCAATGCTGTCCTACCTCTGCTCCATTCAGACAGGTGCATGCAGCAGAAGGAAGTACAATAACTTCTTTGCCGGACTTTTTCATGATCTTGCAGAAGTGCTTACCAGAGATATTATTTCTCCGGTGAAAAAGTCAGTAAAGGGGCTGAAGAAAATAATCAAGGAGTATGAACAAATCCAGGTAGAAGAGTCTCTTCTGCCGCTTCTTCCGCAGTCCTGGCATGCTGAAGTTAAGCTGTTTATAGAGGACGAGTTTGAAAATAAAATTGTTGACCGCGGCGAAGTGGTAAAAGGGGTTTCGGCTGAACAGCTTCAAACCCGGTACAATCATGACCGGTATTTTCCGGTGGACGGACAAATAATAAGGGCATGCGACGAGCTGTCCGCCTTTATAGAAGCCACCCTGTCCATAAATTATGGCATCAAGTCTCCCCACCTGGTGCAGGCTATCCGCCACCTTACCCACCGCTACAGTTCTTCCATTGTCCAGGGAATAGACTTTGGCAGGCTTTTCAATTATTTCAAACAGGAAGCGGGATCTGATTTCCTTGAATAGTGCCGCCGGTATTTATTTAGTGTACAAAATAAATTGAAAAAGGGTTTTTCCGGATTGTCAGGTTCCCGCAGCACCAGCAGCCCTTTATTTGTGGTTTTATTCCCCATGTATATTTTTTTTTAATTATAAGTATTTATTTTTCAGTAAGTTAGAATTTGTTATTGTATACATTTTTATCTGGATGCTGTCAAATATAATGGCTGCACAGCAAAATAATGTTTGACAATTTTCCGAATTCACTATAACATATTTAGTACAATTAATAGATAATGGTCTTCCAGGCTCAAGACCCGCAGCTGTGACGCAACTTGCTTTTGATTGACCCGCTAGTACAAAAAACTCATTAAAGGAGACGGTTATGCCAGAAAAGCAGAGAGAAGGTGCAGTAGTAAATCCCCAGCAGCGGCTTTCAGAACAGCAGATAAAGATTGTAGACGAAGTTTCCAGGGAGCTTCTGGAAAACCCGGGGATACTTTGCTATAATAAACAGGCCTCTGAAGTGTTCAGAAAAGCAAGGGCCTCAGTTGAACATGAACAAGACTTTTCCAGAATCAGTATTCCTTCATCAATAATTGACAGGATACTGGAGGATGCTCCGTCCACCATAGTACTGGGGGCCAGAAACCCTGACAACAGGCTGATTCTTGACTCCACAGAGCCCAGGGTAAGATTTGTTACCGGATCTGAAACAAATATATGGCTTGATGTCGAATACCAGGGGAACCGGCCCAGGTTTGTTCGAAGGGAAGGCACCATAGAAAGGCTGTGCAAGGCTGCACATCTTTGTGATAATCTGGAAAACGTTGATGCATTTATCAGGTGTGTCAATATTCAGGACAAAGAAGTTACTTTTGAAAACAAGGATGTCAACAAATTTTTTGCCAGCCTGAACAATATTACCAAGCATGTCCAGGCAGGGCTTACTGATCTGAATGCCCTGGAGGATGTCATGCGCATGGGGCAGATCATAGCCGGGGGAAAACAGGAGTTTGAGAAAAACCCTGTTTTGTCCTTTATCGCCTGTGTGGTAAAATCTCCCCTTCAGATGGTTGAAGATACAGCCCAGAAGGTGATCGAGATTTCCAAACACAGGGCTCCGGTGGTAATCTCCAGCTCCCCTATGGGAGGTGCAACAGCCCCGTTTGATGAATTCGGGATGGTGGCACAGATCAATGCAGAGATTTTGGCTGGGATAGCCCTTAACCAGCTGGTTGCCCCGGGTGCACCGGTGCTGTACGGAAGTGTACCGGTGAGGACCAGACTGGACAATTTAAATGATATGTACGGAGCACCTGAGTTCAACCATTACCACCATGACTGCGCCCAGATGGCCAGGTACTACAGGCTTCCCTGCTATTCCACTGCAGGGGTGGCTGATGTGGAAACCCCCGGCATCCAGGCAACTGCAGAAAAGATGCTCACTCTTTCTTCAGTACCATGGAGCGGGGCCCAGTACATTCATTATGCGTTCGGACTTATGGAGAGAACCAACGTGTTCTGTCCGGTGCAGGCGGTAATGGATGATGCCCATATTGGGATGATCAAGTACAACCTGTCCTCACCTGATATTTCACAGCAGAAGAAGAAAGATGTACTGGAAATGGTCCGCGAAGTGATGGGAACCGATCACAAGACCTATATGTACCACCTGCCCCTGCCTACCAAACAGAAAGTATACATCGCCTATCCTCTGGAGGACTCCGAAGGGGATGCACTGAGCGCTGCTGTTAAAAAGTACAACGAAATTATGTCTTCTCCCCGCAGCAACATGTCAGGGGAGATGGTAGAAGAGATCAACTCAAAAGTGCAGGGAATACTTCCTCAAAATCTAAGCTAAAGGAGTAAAACCAATGGGAAAGAAAAAAAACAACTCTCAGGAACAGATGGGAGCCTATACAGAAGCAGTAAAAAGCGGCCTGTATGCCAAAAGGTCAGGACTTGTCGGCAAGTATGACAATGTCCGCCGCTACTGGGAGGATGAAATAACCAGGCATTTCCTTTATCCCAATTTAAAAAGACTGATAGACCGTAAAAAGTCTCAGATGAAGAGGTTTCGGATACTGGACCTGGGCTGCGGGAGTGCTGACGGGTACGAGCTTCTGAGCGGCATAAGGGACAGGGAAGCCAACCTTCAGGACTTTGAAATCGAGCTTATTGCCTCTGATATAATGGGTATATATAAAGGAGTTGACCTGAACGAAGACCTTTTAAATCAGGCAAGAGGAATCTACGGCAACAATCCAAAGATGATCTTCGAACAGGGGGACTTCACCAAAGGTGTCAAACTGGCCGAAGACGAAAAACCATACGATCTGTACTTTACCTCCTACGGGACCTGCTCTCACCACAATGAAGATGACACAGCGGTACGGATGCTGGCTGATATTGCCAGACAGACGGAAGGCTACAGTGTGATAATGTGCGACTGGCTGGGCAGGTATTCCTACGAGTGGCAGACCCTGTGGACCAATGACCTCTCAGAGAACAGGAACATGGACTATGTGGTCTCCTACATCTACCCCAAGGAGGAGCGTGAACAGCGCCGCGACGAACTGCAGCACCTGTACCTGAGGCTTATGAGCAGACAAGAAGCAGAGGATATTGTCTCCAGGGCCAGCAGGGAAGCGGGAGTGGAGATAAAACCGCTGAGTTATTTTGACCGTTCTGTGTTTACCGGACGGCACATGGATACTGCAGATTACAACCCCCATGCCCAGCCCATACGGTATGCGGTAAACTGTCTGCATGAGCCCAATCTGAGGGCCGATTTCAATTCGCTGATAATAAACTACGTACCAAAGCAGGGCTTTGAGTTTATCAATGATTACCTGGAGAACCTGCAGATGTGCTGGAACACTCTGGTGGAGTATGTGCAAACCCTCCTGGAAAATTATGATGAAGACAACCACCAGTTCCGCTCCAATCTCCCTCCCATACCTGCAAGCTATCCGGATGTGCTCCGGAACATGATGGGCAGGATGAAGCAGGTGGTGGAAGGTGTGGGATGGCTGGGAATCGGCCTTCCCCGGGAGAACGTTATTGAGCCTCAGCTGGGGTATGCTTTGAGATACCTGGTTTCAAACCTCCAGCAGGGAAGGGGCTGCGGCCATGGACTGATTGGAATATTTGAGGTGAACAAGGAATAGAAGAGCATCGGGGACAATTTTGTGGTACAATAACGCTTATTGGAAGGAGAAAACGATATGGATACACTAAAACATCAAAAGCCGGGGCTTCCCTCATCTCTTTATAGACCCCTGGGTGAAAATGATGTAAAAAAGATAGCGGAATCTGCGTTGGAAATACTGGAGAAATCGGGGATGGCTGTATACTCCGATACTGCTTTTGATGCTTTTAAGCAGGCAGGGGCTGAAGTCGACCCGGAAACCAGGATAGTTAAAATGCCCAGGAGCATGGTTGAAGATGCCGTTGCTTCCAATCCCTCTTCTATAACTCTTTACTCCAGGGACGGGCAGTACGATGCAGTGCTGGAGAAAAACAGGGTCCACTACGGTACCGGAGGCACCGCTATTTATGTACTGGACCCGGATACTGGACAGCGAAGGCAGTCTGTTACCGAGGATGTGGTCCTGAATGCCAGAATGGTTGATGCCCTGGAAAATGTACATCTGTTTACTATAAATGTTTTTCCCAACGAAATAGAAAGCAAGGAACATATAGATGTGAACAGGTTCTTTCATGCCCTGGACAATACCACCAAACATGTGATGGGAGGGCTTTATTCCAAAGATTCATGCCAGAATGTGGTGGAGATGGCAGAGATGATAGCAGGGAGCCCTCAAAAGCTTCAGGAAAAGCCTTTTGTGTCTTTTATAACCCTGGTTATAAGCCCATTTAAAATAGACAAGGACTACGGGGAGATGAGCTGCTATTTGGCTCAGAAGGGGCTCCCGGTAGTGGTTCCCACCGAACCAATGTGCGGTACTACCGCTCCTGTGACCCTGGCCGGCAATGTGCTCACTCACACCGCAGAGACCCTGGGCGGTATTGTGATGATCCAGACAGTCAACAGAGGGGCTCCAGGCATATGCGGGAGTGTGGGGTCCATAAGCGACCTGCGCAGTATGGGAAACCTGGGAGGCCCTATTGAAAGGGGAATGATCAATGCAGCGGTCTCCCAGATGGCCCAGTACTTTGAGATACCCCTGTATTCAACCGCAGGCACCTCGGATGCCAAAGAGGTGGATATCCAGGCTGCCTATGAGAGCGCCATGTCCAGCCTGCTGGTGGGCATGTCAGGGGCAAACTACATTCATGATATTGCGGGGCTGATGGAGTTTGACCTTACTGTTTCCTATGAAAAGCTGGTCATGGACAACGAGATTCTGGGTATGTGCCAGAGGGTGCTCAGGGGGATTGAAGTAAACGATGATACCCTGGCTACCGATATGATCATTGAAAAGGGGCCTGGCAAGGACTTTCTGGCAGAGGACCACACCGTAAAATACATGCGGGGGGAGTTCTTTTTGCCCAGGCTGGCCAACCGTGAAAAGAGGGAAACCTACAGTCCCGACGATAATGCCCTCTCCAGGGCCAGGGCTTTTGTGAAGGCGATCAGGTCGCAGAAGCCCCAGAGCAGGCTCCCCTCCGACCTGCGGGAAAAAATACTGAGCAGGTTCTCTGAAATAAAAAAAGCTTGATTGAAATGCTGTGCTTCTATTGAGAGGAAGCACGCGGCAGGCTGTCTGCGAGAGTGGCTGGGCATCATAAAGCAACTTTAATTGTGCTGCTGCACCAGGTCGATGCCCCATTTATATCAACATCCCCATCAACGTTGAAAAAAACCTAAATCAATCCTGTTTTATTCCGAAATTAAACGTGAGATTTAACCAAAGAGGGTTCTATATGCAAAAAACTTATGAGGAGCTTCTGGTAGTAATTGATATTCTTAAGGCACATCACAAAGAGCTTTTATCAGTTGAAAAAAGAAAGCACC
>JBMCUI010000003.1:0-22150 GCA_048622675.1 Spirochaetota bacterium
CATATGCGGGGGTGAAAAGACCATAAAACTGGTGGGGAAAAAGCCACAGTTCCCTGAAAAATCAGAAATAGAGCACAACCCCCCGGCCCGAAGTGCCAGGCTGAGATGTGCGGAAAAAATAAATGAAAACACAGCCAGCAAGGGGAACAACGGGGTAATGAAAAGCGCATGACAGTGATAATAAAAATCATCAAGATGACAGTATTTTTCGGAGTGGTTTTTTTGCTTCTGTTCTGTATAACCTGGCAGAACATAAATATGTACCTTTTAAACAAAAAAATTGAAGACCTGCAGGGAATAAAAAATGACCTGCAAAAATCAATTTATTTAAAAAAGATAGAGCTTTATTCTCTTTCCAGCAGGGAACGGGTAAAACACATTGCCAGGGAGAAGCTGGGCATGGTACCGGTCTCCTACCGTGATTTTAAGATGATAGTGTATTAATAATGTAATAGAGCCGGAGCATGCAGCATATCAGGTTAACAGAGCTTTTTATGGATATAGATATAAAATATCAGAGCAGTGAAAAAATAATGCAGCAGTGCGAGGTTTTCTCCCTATCAGATGATACACGATCTTTGAAAGAAAACGATATATTTATCGCTCTGCCAGGAGAGCATTTTGATGGACACCAGTTTATTCCGGATGCGATTCAAAAAGGTGCAAAAGGAGTAATTTTTCAGCACCGGAAACTGCCTGAGATAAGGCCTTATATCAGCAGGAACCCGGGGGTGATGTTTGTGGGTGTCAAAAATACCCGCAGAACCCTGGGTGAAATAGCCCGCAACTACCTGAAGAAGTTTTCGCTTAAAAAAATAGTAGTTACAGGTTCTGCCGGAAAGACCACTACTAAAAACTTTATAGCTTCGGTCCTGTCGCAAAAATACAATGTGCTCTCCAGTGTTCAGAGCTTTAATAACGATATTGGTGTTCCCAAGACGGTGCTGGGGGTAACCCCCCGGACCGAGGTGCTGGTCCAGGAGTTTGGCACCAACCATCCTGGTGAAATAGGCTGGCTTTCTCAGATAGTGGGCCAGGACCATGCGGTAATTACCAATATAGGACCGGCCCATGTGGGTAATTTCGGCAGTGTGGAAGAAATTGCACGTGAAAAAAAACAGGCCCTTCCTGAACATAATCAGGGAAAGGCATTTTTGAATGCTGATGACAGTTTTTTCAGCTACCTGAAAAGCAGCACCGAAGCACAGGTAAAAAGCTTCGGGCTTACCAGGGGCGACCTGTTTCCGGAGGAGATCCTGGAAGTGGGACTGGATGAGTCGGTCTTCAGGGTCTGCGGGGAACAGATAAGAGTGAGGCCTGGGGGGCTGCATGCAATTATTAATGCAACTGCCTCTGTGCTGGTGGGGATAGATTTTGGGCTCAGTATGAAGGAAATAAAAAAGGGTGTGGAGACATGCACACCTCAAACAGGGCGGGGCAGGGTCTATCACTATAACGGTGCTACTATTATAGATGAAACCTATAATGCCAATCCTCTTTCAGTAAATGCAGCGCTGGAACTGCTTGGCTGGCTCAAAGTAAGGGGAAGAAAAATATTTGTATTCGGAGATATGCTGGAGCTGGGCGCAAGCTCTTATTACTATCACCGGGAAATATGCACCGGCATTATGCACAACCGGATTAATCTTCTTTTTACCTTTGGAGAACAGGCAGAAATTACCGCTGAAGCGTGTGCGGCGAAAGGCTGTGTGACGGTCAAGCATTTCTCCTGTGTGGAAAATGTGGCGGCGGAGCTAAAGGAGATTTTAAAGCAGGGGGATGTGGTGCTGATAAAAGGCTCCAGGGCCGTGGAGCTGGACAGGGTGGTGAAAGAGCTTATAAAAGCTGGTGCTGAAACAGACAGGGGGTAGTAAGGTACGGTATCTGAAGGGGCTCCAAACCTTATCGGCAGGGAGGATTACAGCAATGGTTTGACCTGAAAATTAAACTATTTGATATATGGGGGAGGGGACTTGTTTTATCATTTTTTATATCCGCTGCACCAGTACTTTTTTGCATTTAATGTATTCAGGTACATTACCTTCAGGTCTGTTTATGCAACAGTAACGGCAATCCTCATATGTTTCATTTTCGGGCCCCCTTTGATAAAGAAATTAAAGCAGATCGGTATAGGGCGAAAGGTCAGAGAGTATACCCCATCCAGGCATGAGAAGAAGGCAGGTACCCCCTCTATGGGGGGAGTGATTATTCTGCTGGCAATTCTGGGATCAATATTTCTGTGGGGCAATCCCCAGAACCATTATACTATACTGGTTTGTGTGTCCACATTCAGTTACGGTTTAATCGGATTTCTTGATGATTATTTGAAGTTCGTGAGCAAAAGCTCCCGGGGGTTTCATGCCAGGTTCAAGCTGTTTACCCAGCTTCTGATTTCAGCTGCAGTAGTAATGTATATCTTTTTGGGTCCCGGCAAAGGAGAGGAAACTACTCTTTTATATGTTCCATTTTTGACCCATCCGGTTGTTGATCTTTCGTACTTTTACATACCCTTCGGGGTTCTGCTTCTGGTAGCTACATCGAATTCGGTTAACCTTACAGATGGGCTGGATGGGCTGGCAATGGGGCTGGTGGTACTGGTTATAGCCACCTATGCAGCACTCTCTTACCTTACCGGTCACGTGGAAATCGCAGAGTATTTGAAAATACCATATATAGCAGACAGTGCAGAGCTTACAGTATTCTGCATGAGTGTACTGGGAGCAGGAATAGGGTTTCTGTGGTTCAACGCGCACCCTGCTGACGTATTTATGGGAGATACAGGTTCACTCTCTCTGGGAGGAACCATCGGGGTGATCTCTTTGCTTATCAAGAAGGAGATCCTTTTAATTATTGTGGGCGGAGTATTTGTGATGGAGGGTCTTTCAGTAATAATACAGGTAGTGGTGTTCAAGATTGCAGGAAAGAGGGTTTTTTTAATGGCCCCCCTCCACCACCACTATGAATTGAAAGGATGGTCTGAATCCAAAATAATAGTGAGGTTCTGGATAATTGGGGCAATGCTGGCCCTGATAGCCTTAAGTACACTAAAAATCCAGTGATGGCGGCTATGGCTGAGAATAACTCCTTACGAAAGTCCAAACATGCAGTGCAGAATACAGGAGAGATAGACTACATCCTCCTTGGAGTTATGTTGATCTTTTACGGTCTGGGACTGGTCATGGTATACAGCGCCAGTATCGGTGAAGGAATAGGGTTTGGTGATCCGGCTTACTTTTTCAAACGTCAGCTTATATGGACTGCAGTATCATATATTGCGTTTGTGGCTTTTATATTCATCGATTATACCAGGGTGGAAAAGTACATGAAGCTGATGGTATGGGGAATAATACTCCTGCTTCTCGTGCTTCTTTTTCCTCCGTTGATAAAAGCAGGGCTGGTGCATTACTCCAGACGATGGTTCAGGCTGCTGCATATGGGCTTTCAGCCCTCTGAGTTTGCCAAGATTGTACTGATATTTTATCTGGCTTTTATACTTTCGAAGAAGGGCGATCAGATCAACGATTTTTACAGGGGATTTCTGCCGCCTTTTCTGATAATATCCGTTATTTCTTTTCTGGTTTTTCTGGAACCGGATTTTTCTACTGCATTCATGCTGTTTTTTATATCTATCATGATGTTTTTCATAGCAGGTATAAGGACCTCTTCCATTGTTTCGCTTATTGTGGTGTCCATACCTGCTCTTTTTCTGATGATAAATGAAAAGAGCTACCGGAGAGAAAGGATAATGGGATTTCTCAACCCCTGGGCAGACCCCACTGATAAGGGCTACCAGATCATCCAGTCATATAAGGCTTTTGCCTACGGGGGGCTTCTGGGGGCAGGGCTGGGAAGAAGCGTGCAGAAGATGAAGTACCTTCCAGTACCCTATTCTGATTTCATCCTGGCCATTTTCGCAGAAGAAATGGGCTATGTGGGGATGATGGTGGTTATATGCCTGTACATGGTTCTTGCGTACAGGGGCTTTAAAATTGCCTATTCCAGGAAGGTGAGTATGGATTTTTATCTGGCTTTCGGTATCACTTCCTTAATAACCTGTGAAGCGGTGTTCAATATTGCAGTGGTAACCGGGCTTCTTCCGTCAACGGGAATTTCCCCTCCCTTCCTGAGCTATGGAGGCTCGAACCTTCTTTCAAAGTCAATTCTGGTGGGCCTGCTGTTAAATATCTCCAGAAAATCAGGTGCACCTCAGAATCATAAAAACCTGGTATGGGACCATGATTGACGAATATTCCAGAGGATATCTACGCTCCAGGAAAGTGCTGAGAATAGTACTTATTACCGGTATCTGTATTCTTTTATTTCTTCTGCTGTTAAAGGTGGATACCGGGATTATGGACAAAATTGTGTTTCCTGTACAGAAGGTGCAGGTTTACGGAAACTCTGAAGT
Source organism: Spirochaetota bacterium (assembly GCA_048622675.1). Taxonomy (GTDB): domain Bacteria; phylum Spirochaetota; class B62-G9; order B62-G9; family DRHN01; genus JBMCUI01. The sequence goes on from JBMCUI010000003.1 coordinate 4,409, forward strand.
TTCAACAAGCAGTATAATCACCTCCATCAGTCTGGATACCAGCAGCTCTCTTCTATTTTTCGATAAAAAAAAGGCTGCCAGGGCCCTGCTGCAGGACCAGAGGATACGAAAAGTGGAAATGGTAAAAATATTTCCGGATACCTTGAGGATATATGTAGCCGAGAAGCAAAAAAAAGCACTGCTCAGGAGCAGGTCGGGGCTTTACTGGGTGGCAGAAGACGTTGTGGTACTGGGCAGGGCGGAAGAAAACACCAGCCCCCAAAATTATCCTTTGATTACACTGAAATCAAATAATGTCGATATTAGTATAGAAAAAAGTGTAAATAATTTTCTGGTTCCGGACATACTGGAGGCGGCAGATGTTATTAAAAATAAGTTTCCTGAGTTTTATTCACACATTTCTTCTTTTGAGGTGACTGACCAGGGCGTGTACATACACCTGGAGAATACATTTTTGAACAGCGGATGGAAAAATGACTACCGCATCTACCTGGGAGATAATGTCCGGGGCAGCAGCCTGGAGAAGCTGAGGGCACTCCTTATGGTAGTAAAAAAAGAATATCCTGAAAAACCCAGGGGCAGAGATGTCCTTGAAATTGATATGAGTTTCAGCAATGCAGCCTTAAGAGTGAGGGAGAGAGATGATGGGATATGAGGAGGATATAATAGTAGGGCTTGATATCGGCACCACCAAGGTATGTGCAGTGATTGGGCGGATAAATGAATACAATTCTGTAGATATCATTGGGGTGGGCACCTCCCCATCCCGGGGGCTGAGAAAGGGTGTAGTGGTCAATATCGAGTCCACGGTACATTCGGTGGCTACAGCTATAGAAAAAGCCGAGTTGATGGCCGGCCTGGAGGTAAGGTCAGTATATGCCGGCATAGCCGGAGGACATATAGAAGGGGTGAACTCCAGGGGAGTGGTAGCAGTATCCAGCAGGGGAAAGGAAATAAGCGAACAGGAAGTGGAGCGGGTTATTGAGGCTGCAAAGGCCCTGGCCCTGCCCATGGAAAGGGAGGTCATACATGTAATCCCTCAGGAGTTTATAGTGGACAACCAGGACGGAATCAAGGACCCTGTGGGAATGAACGGAGTGAGGCTGGAAGCGGAGGTGCATATTGTTACAGGAGCGGTAGCATCGGCGCAGAACATTGTGAAAAGTGTAAACCGATCCGGTTACGCGGTAAATGATATTGTACTGGAGCCTCTGGCGTCGGCACTGGCCACCCTCAAGGAAGACGAAAAAGAGCTGGGAGTGGTGCTTATTGATATAGGAGGCGGCACCACAGATGTACTGGTCTATCTGAACGGAAGCATCTGGCATACCAATGTTATTTCTATGGGGGGGAACCATGTCACCAGTGATATCTCTATCGGGCTGCGCACCCCTATAAATGCGGCAGAGGAGATAAAAAAAGACTGGGGGATAGCCCTCTCGGAGCTGGTGGATACTGATGAGATAATAGAGGTCCCCAACGTGGGGGGAAGGAAGCCCACCAGGATGCCCAGGCAGATCCTGGCGGAAATTATCCAGCCCAGAATGGAGGAAATTTTCTATCTGGTCAAGAACGATCTTGATCAAAAGGATTTTAAAGACCTGCTTTCAGGGGGAGTGGTGGTTACCGGAGGGGCTTCACTCCTGGAGGGAACAGACAAGGTAGCTGAAAGGATATTCGAGATGCCTGTGAGAATAGGAAGACCTTCCAATGTAGGGGGGCTGGTAGACGAGGTTTCATCCCCTGAGTATTCTACCGGGGTGGGACTGGTGCTTTATGGAATGCAGGCCCGGCCTGTGAGTTTTATGGAAAACAGGGGAGCAGGCCTGTTTACCAATATAAAGAAGAGGATGGTCAACTGGTTTGGTGAATTCTTTTAACATCAATGAGAATATTTTACTAATGAGGAGGGGATTACTATGAAAATGGAAGTTGTTGATGATACCGGTCTTGATAATAAGATAAAAGTTATCGGAGTAGGGGGAGCCGGATGCAATGCCATAAACAGGATGATAGATGTCAACCTGCAGAACATCGAGCTCATTGCAGCAAACACAGATATGCAGTCCCTGGGGGCAAATAAGTCTTCCAACAAAATTCAGCTGGGGGCCCAGCTGACCAAGGGACTGGGGGCCGGCTCTGACCCCGAAATTGGGGAGAAAGCGGCCCTGGAGGACCGGGACAAAATAGTGGAGGCCCTCAAAGGCTCAGAGATGGTGTTTATTACTGCAGGGATGGGAGGCGGTACCGGCACAGGGGCTGCGCCTATAGTCGGTTCGGTGGCCAAAGAAATAGGGGCGCTTACTGTGGGCATTGTGACCAAGCCGTTCCGATTTGAGCTTGATCGGAAAATGGAGATAGCTGAGGAAGGGATTTCCAAGATCATCGAGGTGGTGGATACCCTGATTGTTATCCCCAACCAGCAGCTTCTGGAGATCATCGATAAGAAGACCTCCATAATGGAGGCTTTTCGACTGGCCGATGATGTCCTGAGGCAGGGAGTTCAGGGAATCTCAGATTTAATTACCGTACCCGGTGAGATTAACATCGATTTTGCAGATGTCAAGACCATAATGAACATGTCCGGCGGCGCTCTGATGGGAAGCGGAGTAGGCAAAGGTGATAATAAAGCCATAGAGGGTGCCCAGCTGGCCATAAACAATCCGCTGCTGGAAGACGCCACCATAGACGGGGCCAAAGGGATCCTGGTCAATGTTACCGGGGGTACTGATCTGTCTCTGTTCGAGTATGATGAGATAGTAAAGCTGGTTACCAATAATGCTGACAATGAGGCAATGATAATAGCGGGTATGGTGATTGATCCTTCCATGAACAATGAGGTAAGGGTAACCGTAATAGCAACAGGGTTCTGCAAGACCAGGGAAGTCACTGAAACCGATGATGGGGTAAAAAGCTTTGAAGTATACCCTTTAAAAGAGTTTGAGCCCAGGAAGCAGAAGCCTTCAGTATCCAAAGAACTTCCCATAATCGGGGGGAGCAACATCAAAAAGAAATACAAGCAGGATGACTATGATATCCCCGCTTTTCTGAGGAGAAAAGCTGATTAAAAAAAAGTTAAAAGAGCGCTTCCTTTACCAGTACCCCGATACAGGGCGGTTCAGGGCGGCAGTGTGCTATCCCAACACATACTATACTGGTATGAGCAATCTGGGGTTTCACCATCTTTTTCACCTGGTGAGTTCCTTCCATGGTTTGAGAACAGCCAGGTTCTTCATAGAAAAAGGCAGCCGGATTTACTCCCCCGATTTTTACAATCCCCGGAAAAGGGGAATCTTTTCAGGGAAACTCCCCTCACTCAATGGTCTGGATGTGGTTTTTTTCACCATCTCTTATGAACTTGATTACATAAATGTGGTAAACATGCTCCGTGCTTCCGGACTTGCCCCGGTAAGCGAAAACCGGGGCCGGGACTGCCCGTTTGTTATAATAGGAGGAATTGCCGCTACTGCCAACCCGCAGTTAGCCTCAGCTTTTGCTGACCTGGTGTTCTGCGGGGACATGGACGGGAGCCTGGAAAGGGTTCTGGCAATACTTCAGGCCTACTCCTTTCAAAAAAGCAGGTCCCTTTTCCAGGAGCTGGCAGGGGTTGAGGGTGCACTGTTATATCCAGAAAGGGCCCATGCCCGAAGGTTCACCGCAGAGAATATTGGCATGCCTGCACACACAGCGGTACTGACCCCCCATACAGAGTTTGCCGGTATGTTCCTGGTGGAAATAGCACGGGGGTGCAGAAACACCTGCAGGTTTTGTATGGCCCGGTGTGTGAACTCTCCCCCCAGGAGCGTTCCTGCTGACAGGATAATTCAGGCTGTAAATACGGCAGAAGGGCATACAGCCAGAGTCGGCCTAATTGCACCGGTGTTGAACGATCACCCTGATTTCATCGCTCTGGTGCACCGCATCAACCAGCTGGGGTTCAAGGTATCCCTTTCTTCTATGAGAGCGGACTATTTCACTGAGGAAACAGCCAGGCTGATGGCCGGTAACGACCAGCACACCCTGACCCTGGCACCGGAAACCGGCTCTGAGGGACTCAGGGAAAGAATGGGCAAAAACCTTACGGACCAGAGCCTTTTGAACGCTGTTTCCTGTGCAGTGCAGTACGGTATTAAAAAGCTCAGATATTACTTTATGTATGGGCTTCCGGGGGAGTCCATCAGGGATATATACGCATTAGTTCACCTGGTTGAAAGGACCAGAGATTTAATCAGCACAGGAGGCGGCCGTCTTCACCTGAGCATCAACCCTTTTGTTCCTAAAAAAAACACTCTTCTGGAAAACTTCAGGCTTCCAGGGCAGGACTACTACAGGGAGGTGCAGTCTCTGTTAAAACAGAAGCTCCAGCAGTACAGCGAAGTTTCGCTGCGGTTTGAATCGCTTCGGAAACTGCACCTGCATTACTATCTTTCTATGGGCAGAAGACACACCGGGGTGCTGCTCAGCAGATCTATGGAAGAAGGTTCGTTAAAGGACTTTTCATGGCAGTCCAGAAAAATGTTTGAAATGGATGGGAGCGATGAACACCAAGGAAAGTGAAACCGGGGCCCAAAGGAGACAGAAGCAACACTTCAGGAAAAAAAGAAATAAAGGGGAAGAGCAGAAAGCCCCCTCCCTTATGGCTGCCAGGTATGTGGACTACCTGTACCTGGAAAAGGGTCTCTCTCTGAATACGGTAAACGCTTATAAAACTGATCTGAGCCTGTTTTTTTCCTACCTGCAGTCAAGAAAAAAATCGCTCACCGAGGTAGACCAGGACCTGGTGGTGGACTACCTCTCCTTCTGCCTCCAGACCGGGGTGGGCCAGCGAACCATCTCCAGGTACCTGTCATCCATTCGCTCATTCTACCGGTACCTGATTGAGCAGAATATTACCACCAGAGACCCCTGTGCCAATCTGGGAAAGAAGAAAACAATTTTAAACCCACCCCAGTACCTCACTCTGGAGGAGGTGGAGCTTCTTCTGAGCTGTCCTTCAGAGAGCACTCCCCTGGGGCTGAGAGACAAAGCTATAATGGAGCTGATGTACTCCTGCGGGCTGAGAGTCTCGGAGGTGGTAGGCCTTGAAGTCGCTCATGTGGACTTTCAGCAGAAAATTATTATGGTGCAGGGCAAAGGGAGCAAGCAGAGGATTGTGCCCTTTGGGGAACGGGCGCTGGAGCTGCTGCAGAAGTATACCAGCAGGTCACGGCCCAGGATATTGAAAAACAAAATCAGCAGCTGCCTTTTTTTGAACTTCCGGGCCCAGCCTTTGAGCCGCAAAGGGCTGTGGAAAATAATAAAGGGGTATGCCCGGAAAACCGGCATAAAAAAGAATATCAAGCCGCATATCCTGCGGCACTCATTCGGGGCCCATCTCATTCAGCGGGGGGCCGACCTCCGCTACGTCCAGGAGCTGCTGGGACATGCAGACATCTCCACCACCCAGATTTACACCCACCTGGACCGGGGCACCCTCATCGATTTGCACAGAAAGTACCATCCCCTGGGCAACATGCCTGAGGACCGGCCTGTCCGGATGGAGGAGTAAACCTTCTGCTTGAAAAGCTTCTGCCTTTGTTATATTAAATTCTTATTAAAATGCACACTTCCAGCATGCAGCAGCCCACCTGCTGAAGGTGAAAACCTTTGCCTTTTAGGTGTACATTAAATATTGTTATTAAAGAAAGAAAAAATGTACCGGTGCGTACATTTAAAATTCTTAAAAAAACTTGAGCTGCGTATACCATGTTCAGTCTTGAATCACTGGAATACCAGAAAGTCCTGAAAATACTGAAAAAGTACTGTATTTCCGATTATTCCAGACAGAAACTGCACAACACCCAGCCCATCGTTCACCGTAAAGAGCTGGATAATATATTCCGGGAGCTTAAAGAGCTTGTATATGTAATTGACTGCGGCCAGTATCCGGAGCTGGAATATATACACGATACAGGAGGTCTGCTGAAAAAGGCCTCCAAAAAAGGGAGTTTTCTGGACCCCCAGGAAATACTCCGGATAGGCCAGAACATCGGTTCGTTTAAAAACCTGAAAAACCAGCTGTCCTCATATTTCAAGAACACTCCCCTTCTGGCAAAGAGAGTTTCAGGGCCCGGTGTGCCCATGGGGCTGAAGCAGAAAATATCTGCTGCCATTGACCGCAAAGGGTATATCAGGGAAGATGCATCCGAAGAGCTGCACAGGATAACCCGGAAGATGAAATCCCTGAGAACGGAAATAGAAAGCATCCTGGAGGGCTATTTTAATTCTCCCCAGACCGAAAAGATGCTCCAGGAAAAAAACGTTACCATTAAAGAAGACCGGTATGTTATACCGGTCAAGCACAGCTTCAAGGGCAGGATTCAGGGTATAGTGCATGCTGAATCAGGAAGTTCACAGACCCTGTTTGTGGAGCCGTTCAGTATAACTTCCCAGAACAACCAGATGAAAGTGCTGCAGAAAGAAAAACAAAACGAGATAAAAAGAATACTGGTCTCCCTTACTGATCGAATACGAGAACACTCCGAGGAGCTCCAGGCCATTCAGGAAGTACTTTCTGCTGTGGATATACTTCTGGCCAAGTACAATTTCATGGTTGAATACCGGTGCAGTATTCCGGTGTTCAGCACTGAAAGAGAGCTGGAAATTGACCAGGCCAGGCATCCTCTGCTCAGGGAGAAACCGGTACCGATAGATTTCAAACTATCTACGGACAAAACCGGGGTGGTAATCACCGGTCCCAATACCGGGGGCAAGACTGTGGCCCTCAAAACAATCGGGCTGCTGGTGACTATGGCCCAGTCAGGAATACCTGTCACTGCAGGAAGAATGAAGTCATTTATGTTTAACGGGGTGTATTCGGACATAGGAGACGAGCAGTCTATTGAACAGTCTCTTTCCACTTTTTCCAGCCATATCAACAACATCATTTATATTATTGAACATGCCGATCCGTTTTCGCTGGTACTGATCGATGAGCTGGGAGCGGGAACAGAACCCATGGAAGGTGGAGCCCTGGGCACGGCCATTATGGACTACCTGGTACAGAATGATGTGCTGAGCATCGTGACCACTCATTTCAGTGTGGTCAAAATGTACGCTTTGAAAAATCCGGGCATAGAGGTGGCGTCCGTCCAGTTTGATCCCCGTACCTGCAGGCCCACCTTTAGACTGGTTCTGGGAATCCCCGGCAGAAGCAACGCCATGGAGATAGCACGTCAGCTGGGGCTTAAGAAGGAGGTGCTGGAAAAATCACGGGAGTTTATGTCCGACAGGTATAAGACCATAGATGATATATTCAAAAGGGTGGGGATCATGGAGATGGAAATCAGCAGTAAAAAGCAGGAGGTTTCCACCAAACAGAAGCAGCTGGATCAGATGATCCAGCGCTACCAGCAGGGACAGGAAGAGCTGAAGCAGAAAGAGCATTATCTCAACATCCAGTACCAGAAGGAACTCCAGGGGCTTGTTTCGGAATACCGGAAGAAACTGGAAAACAGTATCAAGGAAATTAAACAGGAAAAAGCCTCCAGAGAATCTATCAAAAAAGCCAAACAGGAGGTGGAAGAGCTGGAAAAACAGGTTGTTGATGCCCGGGACCAGCATCCACAGGGAGCACCGGTAGAAGAAATAAAAACAGGAGCAACCGTCCAGGTTGACCATGAACACGGCAGGACCAGAGGAAAGGTGATAGACATCTCCGAGCAAAAAGTAACCGTGCAGGCTGGTATTTTTAAGCTGAGTGTAAGCAGGGACAAAATCCAGCAGGTGAAGGAACCTGAAAAAGACTCCAGCTGCGGGACAAACTGGGACTACCAGAAGACATCCACCCCCTCCGGTACGTTTGAATGTGATGTCAGGGGGATGCGGTATGAACAGGCGGTTAACCAGGTTGCAAAATTTCTGGATAATGCCCTGTTAAGCAATGCAAGAACAGTGTACATTATACATGGAATGGGCACCGGTGCGCTCCAAAAGGGGGTATGGGAGGTATTAAAAAATTACCAACATGTGGAGCGGTTTGATTTCGCCCCACCTGAGCAGGGTGGTTTTGGATGTACTGTGGTGGAGCTTGAGGGCTAGGGGCAACCATAAAACTTTCACACACAACGGAGAGGCTATTAATGGACCGGAATTACTGGGACAGTTACGTAGAGACCATGTCCAGGGGTGAGCTTGAACAGCTGCAGCTGGAGAGGCTGAACAAAACTCTTGCCAGAGCCGGAAGCTCGGCGTTCTACAAAGGCAGGCTTCCGGACTCGGTGAGCAGCCTGGATCAACTGAAAGAGATTGGTTTTACTACCAAACCTGACCTCCGAAACAGCTATCCCTGCGGAATGACCACGGCTCCCATGGAGGATATGATAAGGATGCACTCCTCTTCGGGCACCACCGGATCGACTACCGTCATATACCATACCCGGGGAGACATTGACAACTGGACCGAACTGGTAGCAAGGAGCATGCACATGACCGGGGTCAGGAAAAGCGATGTTTTTCAGAACATGATGGGCTATGGTCTTTTTACCGGGGGCCTGGGCCTTCATTACGGCTCAGAAAGGCTGGGGTGTTTGACCATACCTGCTTCTTCCGGAAACTCCAGGCGCCAGATCAGGCTGATGATGGACTTCGGGACCACCGTAATTCACATTACCCCCAGCTACGCCCTTCACCTGTATTCAATAATCGAACACCAGGGACTGCATCCCAGAGAAGACCTGAAGCTGAGGATTGCCTTTCTGGGAGCGGAGCCGTATTCCGATGAGACCAGAAAAAAGATTGAACAGTTGTACGGTGTGGATGCCTTCAACAGCTACGGCCTTTCTGAGATGAACGGTCCTGGAGTGGCTTTTGAATGCACCGCCAAACAGGGAATGCATGTATGGGAGGACAGCTACATCCTTGAGGTTGTTGACCCGAAAACCGGCGAGTGTGTGGAAGACGGCCGGGAGGGAGAGGTGGTGCTGACCACCCTGATGAGGGAGGGGATGCCTCTGATCAGGTATCGTACCGGTGATATAGCTTCTGTGTACACCGGGGAGTGTCCCTGTGGAAGGACTCACCGGAGGATTTCACGGATAAAGGGAAGAAGTGACGATATGCTGATTATTAAAGGAGTGAACCTGTATCCCCTCCAGATTGAAAAGGTGCTGATGAATATACCCCAGGTGGGCAACAACTATCTCATAGAAATAGATAAAACTGATTATCTTGATACTCTTAATATAAAAGTGGAAGTAGGACCACAGATTTTTCATGGTGAAATAGGCGAGCTGGAAGCGTTGAAAAACAGGATAACCCAGGACTTGAAGAATGAGATCCTTATCGCTCCCAGGGTGGTTCTGGTAGAACCAAATTCCCTTCCTGCCAGTGAGGGGAAAGCGGTGAGGGTGATTGATAAAAGAAATAAAACCAGCTGAAGGAGAAAAAAATGGCGTCGCAGGTGAGTGTATTTGTAGAGAATAAACCAGGACGCATATCCAGAATAGCCCGGGTTCTGGGGAACCACAATATCAATATCAGGGCAATCACCATTTCTGACAGGGGGGAATACGGACTGGTTAATATACTATCCAATGACCCGGCAGGGGCCTGCTCAGTACTTTCCAGTGAAGGGTTCAGTGTGTCAAGAAAAAATGTTATAGGGGTGGTAATGCAGGACCAGCCCGGTGCGCTGGCCGAAATTACCGAGCACCTGAACCAGAACAATGTCAATGTTTCCAATGCTTGCGGGTTTATTCTCCAGCAGGGCCAGAAGGCGGTACTGGTACTTGAGGTGGACAACTTCGAAAGGGTGGAGGAAATTGTCCGCAAGGGAGGGTTCCATACCCTGAGCAAAAAGGAGCTGCAGAACCTGTAGTACCATCATAATTTTAAATATGGAAAAGGAGGCATCGTATGGACCTTTCGAGCACCTACCTGGGGTTTAAGCTGAAAAATCCCATCATAGTGGCAAGCAGCAGTCTAACCGGGGATCTCCAGGGAGTAAAAAGAATGGCAGACGCAGGGGCTGGAGCGGTGGTGTTAAAGTCTCTGTTTGAAGAGCAGATACACAAAGAGTATGTGCAGGATATGGAACAGCACATAACAGGTTCGTGGCATTATGAAGCCAGAGACTATGTGAAAAAAATGGGTATGGAGCTGGGACCCAGGGAGTACCTTCAGCTTATAGAAGATGCTAAAAAATCGGTTGATATTCCGGTCATAGCCAGCCTCAACTGTGTTTCTTCGCCATGGTGGAAGGATTATGCCAGGCAGATAGAGCTGGCCGGGGCGGATGCACTAGAATTGAACATTTCATATTTTCCTTTTGATGTTAAAAAGACTGCCAGGGAAGTAGAAAGCCTCTACTATCAGATACTGGAAAAAGTGCACCAGACAGTTGAACTTCCTATTGCTGTCAAAGTGGGCCCGTATTTCACCTCCTTTGCCAATGTTGCCTATGAGTTGTGTTCCAGGGGAGCAGCGGCACTGGTGCTGTTCAACCGGTTTTACCAGTTCGATATTGATCCGGAGAAAATGAAAATGACGGGCGGCAATCCTCTTTCCACCGCACAGGAAATGAGCCTTACGTTACGGTGGATAGGGCTTCTTACTGAAAGGGTCAACTGCGACCTTGCAGCCACCACCGGAATACACGATGCAGCGGGGGTGATAAAACAAATACTGGCGGGAGCACATGCAGTGCAGATATGCTCCGTGCTGTACCAGAAAAAAACATCGTATATTTCCGAAATTGCAGACGGTGTTTCTTCGTGGATGAAAAAGAAGGGATTTGAGAGCCTGGACCAGGCAAGAGGCACGCTGAGCTACCAGAAGCAGGAAAAACCCGAACTTTACCAGCGCCTGCAGTACATAAAAGCCCTGGTGGGGATTGAGTAGTACCATATGCAGCTCTTACGGCTGCAATCCAAAAAATTACCAAGGTGTAGGTATTATTATTGGTTTTGCTGCTCAGAAAACCCTGGGAAACCTGCTGGCCGGGCTTCAGATTGCTATTTCTCAGCCATTAACCATAGGTGATGTGGGAGAAAATCCTGGAGTTTATTCAGAGAAACTACCCACAGTGTCTGCCCAGGCTGAGGACCGAAATCAAAGACCTGTCGGCTTCTTCTCACAATATCCCGCCCTCCGACCTTTCGCCCTCCGGGAAGGATTGACATATTTGATGATAGATATAATATTTTAATATAAGGTATAAAAAGCTAAAAGTTTAAATAAATAGTTTTTGGAATATGCAATATGAAAGAAAGAATAATTTTTGTTTCAAACCGTCTTCCAGTAACGGTAAATAAAAAAGAAGGCGAGTTTACCTACAAAAAGAGTGTGGGAGGACTGGCTACCGGTCTGGGCTCGTTTTATCAGTCCTATGACAGTGTATGGGTGGGCTGGAGCGGACTGACTTCGGAAATGGTCAATCAGCAGGATAAAGAATACCTTAGAAAAGAAATGAGAGAGGGCTACAGAAACTATCCCCTTTTTCTTTCACAAAAAGATATAGATACCTTTTATTATGGTTTCTGCAACAAGACTATCTGGCCTCTGTTTCATTATTTTCCCACTTATACGGAATACAATCAGGAAATGTGGCAGGCATATAAAAATGTAAACAGGTATTTCCGTGAAGTTGTTCAGGAAGTAGCTGATCCGAACGATATAATCTGGGTGCATGACTACCACCTTCTTCTACTCCCCAGAATGCTGCGGGAGGTGTTCCCCCATTCAAGGATAGGGTTTTTCCTTCATACTCCTTTTCCTTCCTATGAGATATTTCGACTGCTGCCATGGAGAAAACAGATACTGGAAGGTATTCTGGGCGCCGACCTGGTGGGTTTTCACACCTACGATTATGTAAGGCATTTTCTGAGCAGTGTACGGAGGATTTTCGGATACGAGCATACCCTGGGCCAAATTTATCTGCCTAAAAATGTGGTAAAGGTGGATGCCTTTCCCATGGGAGTTGATTACGAAAAGTATGCAGGCTCCGGTGAAAAAAAAGAAGTAAAAAATGAAATGGAAAAATATAAGGAGAGGATAGCCGGCAGAAGGCTTATTTTATCTGTAGACAGACTCGATTATACCAAGGGGATAGTGGAGAGACTTCATGCTTATAATTATTTTCTGCAGGACAACCCACAGTACAAGGACAAGGTGGTTCTGATTATGGTGGTGGTTCCCTCCAGAACAGGAGTGGAAACATACAGAGACTTGAAAAGAGAGCTGGATGAACTGGTGGGCAAGATCAACGGCGATCACGACAGAATAGGATGGATACCGGTGTGGTACCTTTACCATCCTCTCCCCTTTGACAGCCTTACTGCACTTTATAACCTGGCAGATGTAGCCCTGATAACCCCCTTAAGGGATGGAATGAACCTGATTGCAAAAGAATATGTAGCCTCCAGAAGGGATACAGGAGGAGTGCTTGTACTTGGTGAAATGGCCGGTGCTGCCCATGAACTGGGAGAAGCATTGATAGTAAACTCCAATGACAGGAAGGAAATAGCTGCAGCAATAAAAGAAGCTCTGGAAATGCCTGTTGAGGAGCAGATTGAACGCAACTCCATAATGCAGAAACGCCTTCAGAGGTATAATGTAGTCAGATGGGCCCATGATTTTATGGAGAGACTTTCTACTATAACCGAGCATCACAAGCAGCTGTATCAAAAACGTCTTACCCCCCAGATGCATAACCAGATAGTCTCCCATTACCAGAAGGCAAATAAAAGGCTGTTTCTGTTTGATTATGACGGTACGCTTATTCACTTTTCCAAAAGACCGGATAAGGCGGGACCTGACCAGGAACTTATGGATATTTTAAAAAAACTTTCCGATGATGAACGAAACGAAGTGGTGGTAATAAGCGGAAGAGACAAAGAAACCATGACCAGATGGTTCGGAGAGCTGAATATGGGGCTGGTTGCAGAGCATGGGGTATGGGTAAAGGACAAAGCCGGGGGGTGGAACGAGATCGAGCACCTCAGTGATGACTGGAAAGAAGAAATCAAGCCAATAATTGAGCTGTACATGGACAGGACCCCGGGTTCGTTCATAGAAGACAAGGAGTATTCGCTGGCCTGGCATTACAGGAATGCAGACCCGGACCTGGCCTCGGTAAGAGTAAGCGAGATGAAGGATACCCTTATCAATCTTACCACCCACCTTAACCTGGGGGTGATGGAGGGGAACAACGTAATAGAGGTCAAAAATACGGCTATCAACAAAGGACATTCAGCTATCAACTGGCTTTCCAGGGAAAACTGGGACTTCATAATGGCGGTAGGCGATGATTGGACAGATGAGGATATTTTTGTGGTGCTTCCGGAGAGTTCTTATTCCATAAAGGTGGGTTTCGGTGTATCCCAGGCTCATTACAACATAGAATCAGTAGAGTACCTCAGAAAGCTTCTTTACGATCTGGTGGGTTGAAATACCACTAAACGTTACCCCTCTTTTTCCAAATTACTGGGAATAATGAAAAATATTTATTATTCATAAAGGAGGGTAAAAGACTATACAACATTTGCGACGCTGAATCAAGAAAGGGACAAAATATGAATGGTTTTGGTAATAAAAAAAAGAACGACCGGGGACGGAAGCCAGGAGGAGGTCCACAGTTTTATCCCGGATGCGGGACCAGGTCTATTTTTATATGGCTTATCCTGATTCCCATTATTGCCTTACTGTTATGGAATATATTCACCAGGGCCACCGGTGCCCCTGAAATAAGCTATACCAAGTTCAGGCAGCAGCTGGAAAAAAACAATATACAGCAAATAACAGTGGAGGGCAGCAAGATTACCGGCACCTTTAAAAGCTCCGTTCAGGTGCAGACTTCTCCAGGGCACACTGCCGCCAGAAAAGAGTTTACTACGTATCTTCCCCCTTTTGAGGACCAGGATTTGTATAAACTGCTAAAAAGCCAGGGGGTGGAGATAGTTACCAGGCCCGAAAGTGAGTTCTCCTTTGGCACCCTGCTCATTAATTTACTGCCTCTGCTTCTTCTGGTATGGCTGGGCTTCATGTTTTTCAACCGGATGCGCTCGCAGGGGCAGAACATCTTTTCTATGGGGAAAAGCAGGGCCAAGCTCTACAGCAGCAAGGAAAAAACAACTTTCGACGATGTTGCCGGGTCCAAGGGAACCAAGACAGAGCTGAAGGAGATAATCGAGTTTTTAAAGTACCCGGAGCGGTTCCATCGGCTGGGAGGAAAAATACCAAAGGGACTGCTTTTGGTTGGCCCTCCGGGATCGGGCAAGACCCTTATTGCCCGTGCAGTAGCAGGCGAGGCAAATGCTCCCTTTTTCAGCATCACCGGGTCGGACTTTATGGAGATGTTTGTGGGAGTAGGTGCTTCTCGGGTCAGGGACCTGTTTGAAAAAGCTAAAAAACAAAGCCCCAGCATTATATTTATTGACGAACTTGACTCCATAGGCAGAAGAAGAGGGGCAGGTCTTGGCGGCGGCCATGACGAAAGAGAGCAGACCCTGAACCAGCTCCTGTCAGAAATGGACGGATTTGAGCCCAATGAAAACGTGATAGTGGTAGCTGCTACCAACCGTCCTGACATACTGGACCCTGCTCTTCTGAGGCCCGGGCGTTTCGACCGGAGGGTTACCATAGACCTTCCTTCAATGAAGGACAGGATTGAGATAATAAAGATTCATACCCGCGACAAGCCAATGAGTAAAAAAATAGACCTTGAAAAAGTAGCCAGGAGCACTCCAGGGTTCAGCGGTGCTGATATTGCCAATATGCTCAACGAAGCAGCGCTTTTTGCCGCCAGAAAAGAAAAAAAGAAGATCGGCCAGAAAGACATCGAAGAGGCCAGGGACAAGATAATGATGGGCCTGGAACGGGAAAACCTGGTCCTGAGCAAAGAAGACTGCAGGCTTATTGCCTATCATGAATCCGGACATGCGGTGGTGGCTTCCATTGTTCCAAATGCCGACCCGGTACACAAAGTGACCATAGTCCCCAGAGGGCATGCCATGGGAGCAACCCAGCAGCTTCCTGAAGGAGAAAAATATATATACCCCAGGGAGTATATCATCGACCGGCTTACCGTAATGCTGGGGGGAAGGGCTTCGGAGAAAATGGTACTTAATACCATTACCAGTGGAGCTGAAAACGACCTCAAAGAAGCCACCAGGATTGCCAGAAAAATGGTCCTGGAATGGGGTATGAGCGAAAAGCTGGGCCAGGTGGCCATGGGCGGAAGAAGAAATCATGTTTTTCTGGGAGAAGAAATTGCCGAGCGAAGAGAGTACAGTGAGTATACTGCAAGAGAAGTTGACAAAGAAATAAAACAGATCATAGATGAATCATATAATCGGGCTATGGAGATTCTGAAAAATAACCGTGATAGTTTGAAAAAAGTGGCCGAAACGCTTCTGGAAAAAGAAGAGATGACCGGCGAAGAGGTGAAACAATTGCTTGGTGTAAAAGAAAAGGGGAAGCAAAAAACTGAAAACAAAAAAGAGAAGTCAAAACGGACCAAGAATAAAAAGCCCGAACAGGGTGAGAAGCAAAAAGTGGCTGAAGATGGAAGCGGATAATTTTTTGTTAAACTTTTTTTATAAGAACCGATAAAAAAAACAGGTGATATAAGGCCTTGGGCCTTACCCACTCACATATTAAGGTTAGTGATCATCACTTGAGTGAAGAGGGCAGCATCAGGCTGCCCTCTTTTTAAACCAGCAAACCAGCATCCTGCCGTATATACCGGTAAGGACTTGCCCTGTTAACCAATTTCCTGAAAGGTATTTTGTAATACTCAGTCCCTCACGGTGATGCCCTCCGGTTTTTAAATAATCTTGTAAAGCGATTTTTTGGTGCTCCTCCACCCTACTCAGTGTACCTCTGGCTTTTAAGTTAGTTTAAAGTTTCCTTGTAATCCTTTATCGCCGGAGGCAGTAGAGTCCGGCTGATACAAAAAAATCTTGACCTGGATGCAATATATTGCTATTATATAGTTAATACTCACTAACATACTGGAGATAATTTATTGGAAGGCTTTACCATAAGGCAGAAAGAACTTATAGATGCATCCATAAAAATAATAGCAGAAAAAGGCATTCAGCATTTGACCATAAAAAATCTGTCATCATTGATAGGGATATCGGAGCCGGCAATTTACAGACATTTTCCCAGCAAAATGGACATCCTGCTTGCCATATTACATTATTTTGAGCTTGAACAGGTAAACCTGTTCAACAGAATTACTGCTGCCCGGGAGCCGGCCCTCCGGAAACTGGAATTGATGTTTCATTGCCATTTTCAAAAGCTTCAAAACAATCCTGCGCTTGCTGCTGTAATTTTCTCCGAACAGCTGTTCCAGAATGATAACAGGCTATCAGGAAAAGTACTCAAGTTGATGGATGTCAGTCAGAAATTCCTGAACCGAATAATTGACGAAGGAACGAAAAAAAATGAAATCAGGACCGATATTTCAAAAGAGTATGTAAGTACCATAATAATGGGCAGCCTCAGGCTGCTGGTCACCAGATGGTATTTATCAGGGTTCAGCTTTGAACTGGAAAGTAAAGGTAAGAAGCTGTGGCAGTCAATAAAAAAGGCAATGAGGAAATGATGAAGAACACCAAAAAAAAGATAACAGTAGTAAGAATAATGAGAATCGTCAGCGAATTATTGTTTTTATCTCTGTTTCTATTTCTGGTTAAAGAAGGTAGCCTCCAGAAATGGTTTCTAATATTCGGGGCAGGGGTGGTCATTTCACTCATATTCGGTAGACTGTACTGCGGATGGGTCTGCCCTGTTCACACTCTGTTTAGATTTGTGCGCTGGATGTATGAGAAAATTGACATTAAAAGGTTCTCTCCTCCTGCATTGATGAACAAAGGCTGGATACGGTACCTGTTTCTGGGCATTTTTGTTGCACTGGTGATATTGGTAAAGGTGTTTAGCCTGAAGCTTAATGTTCTTTTGTATATAACCGGAGTCGGTTTTTTTCTGACACTTCTTTTCGAGGAAGAGCTCTGGCACAACCGCATCTGCCCTTTTGGCACCATACTCAGCATTTCTTCGAAGCCTTCGCTTTTTAAAATGAAGGTCCTGGAAGACAGGTGTACAGGATGTGGGAGGTGCACAAAAGTATGCCCTGCTAAGGCAATTTCTGCCAGCAATCAAACGGAAAACTGCACCATAGATAAAAGCAGGTGCCTCATTTGTTTCCGCTGCCAGGAGGCCTGTTCTGCCGGTGCTATTGGATATAGAATTTCTCAATAATTCTTCTTCAGTATTGTATCATTTAACAGGGGGGATGTATAGGAGAGGGTTATGAAAATCACCAGCCCTGCTGCAAAAAAATCTCCAAGCAGTACCAACACCATCATGTAGGGCCCCACAGATTCAAAGAACTGGCCGATGAGCCAGGGGAAGACCATCCCTCCCACACTGGAGCCGACAAAGAACCAGCTGGTGGTAGCGCCTGAGATGTGCATGTTCCGTTCGGCAAAGTTTATGCCGGTGGGGAAAATGGATGCAGCAGAAAGCCCCAGCAGCACAGTGCCTGTCCACACTGCAGCGGAGGAGCTGCCCCCCAGGCCGATAATGGCACAGGCCACAAAGCATCCGCCCAGGTCGCACAGAAGCATCCGCCCCGGTCTCATTGTGAAGGATATGGCTATTCCGGCCAGCCGCCCGAGGGTAAGACAGCCCCAGAATGCTGAGGTAAGATAGGCGGCGGAGGCCTCGCCTGCTATATCCATGGCCAGAGCATAGGAG
>JBMCUI010000004.1:0-21832 GCA_048622675.1 Spirochaetota bacterium
CGGATGAAACGGTGGCAATAAGATTTAACAAAAAGGACTATCAGCTGACTAAAAACCAGCCTGTGGAGATACCCTATGAAGCAGGAAGGCTTGAGACAAAACACTCTGTAAAATATTCTTGATAAGATATCGTTATTAAAGTATAATATATGATAAGCTAATGTTATTCAACCACCTGCTCAACCAGGAGGCTGTGAATGGACCTTAGAGTTGCATTTCCTGGAGGAAAAAAAGTTGATGCTCTTTACCAGGGATTTACTATAAGAACAGACCAGCCTGAAAAAGCAGGCGGGGATGGCAGTGCCCCTTCTCCTTTTGCCCTGTTTCTGGCTTCTCTGGGCACCTGTGCAGGATATTATATTCTGAACTTCTGCCAGACCAGGAATATACCTGCCCATAATATTGAGCTTGTACTCAGACCTCAGCGGAACCCAAAAAAGGGCCTGGTTGACAAATTCAACATAGAAATTAAATTGCCACCGGATTTCCCCCGGAAATATGTTTCTGCAGTCAAATCCGCTGCAGACAAATGTACGGTAAAAAAGGTAATGGTAAATAATCCAACATTTGAGATAACCACCACTGGTCACCAATAGTACTAAGGTGGTTAGCACAGGTGTTTAATTTTTTACAGGCACATAAATTATTGCGGTAGTGCTAAAATCTATTATACCGCAGGGACCTAGCCATATATTCTGATTAATTAATGGAGGAAAGCTTATGCAGCCTATCGCGTTACGTACCCCAAAAACCCTGTCCCTTCCCGGACAGAAGACCCTGATTATCCTGAAACGGGTGGGAATGGCCCTCTTTTTTGCAGGACTGACCGGAGCATGTGCCAGGCTCAGGGTATACCTTCCTTTCAGCCCGGTGCCTGTAACAGGCCAGGTATTTGCAGTTCTGTTAAGCGGGGTAATTCTGGGGAAAAAATATGGACCTCTGAGCCAGCTTTTCTACATCTGCTTCGGCATCTTAGGTGTGCCTTGGTTTGCAGTAGGTGCTGTGGGCCCCACTGGAGGGTACCTGGTGGGATTTGTTGTGGCTCCCTGTTTGATTGCAATGTTACTGGAAAAAAAGCAAAAACCCGGCCTGATTTGGCCGATAATGTCAATGATGGCAGGAGTTTTTGTCATATACCTTTTCGGAGTGGTGCAGTTTGCCATGTTTACACACCAGGCTATAATAAACTCTCTGAAGCTGGCTGTACTGCCTTTTATCCCCTTTGACCTGGTTAAAGCCCTGGCAGCAGCATCTGTGGCCGGACTCTTTGGCAAAAGCGGCCTGCCAGGTAAAGGCGGCAGCTGAAGAAAAAAGTTATGAGATTTGTTTTTAGGTCAATTATCAAAATAATTGTATTTTTCCTGATAGTATTAATCCCGGTTGCACTTTTTATAACCATATTCTCTCTCAATCAACGAGAGATTCCTCTGTGGAACATAGGCATTCGCAATATATTCATCCAGGCCCAGAATTATACTCTCCATACGGTAGTTATCAGCTACCTCATTTCAGTACTGCTATATGTCTCTCTGGTGGACAAGATAAAGGTAAAATCAATAGTCATGCTTCATATACCTCCGATACTTGCAGGCGCTCTGTTAATGGGGGGGGGCTATTTTCTGCACCAGCCTCAGGGCCCTTTTAAAATAAAAAAGGACATGAGAATTGGTTATCTTACATTTTTAAAAGAAAAGACCTTTAATACCGCGGGAAACAGGCTGGTTTACCTGGTCCCCGAAGCAAAAGACAATCCTTATACTGTGTGTCTCTATGAACGTCCTGAAAATAAACTCCATATCATTGAACACCTGCACATAACAGAAACCGGGAACAACTACCTCCAGGTGGACAAAGCAAAAAAGTTAATTGCCATAACCTACACAAAACATGGCCAAAAAAATCACGTGAACATTCCATTTGAGGCCCTGCACACCTCAGATGATATAACCACCAATCCATTATTACTGATGTACCGAAATCTGCTGACACAGCTTACCAGTACCCTGAAGCAGAAATTGGGCGGGCTGGGTATCAGCCGGATGTTTGTTTTTGCTTCGAGCATGCTTCTTTCGGTTCTTCTGGTATCAATACCGCTTACCTATTTACTTAATGATGGTGGGTGGAGATTTTCAGGCCTTGCAGGAATGGTGCTGGTACTGGCAGCTCTGCCGCTGTTTTACAGCGTCGTGTTTAAACTGCTGGGGAACATCCGCCTGGATACATCTTTTCTTGGTGAATATTACTACCTGTTTGCTCCTGTAGTTTTCTCCTGCATAGGGGTGTGCATCAGCATTGCAGTAAAGACAAAAAGAAAATCGTACAGGTAATGTTATGAATCCTAATTCCAGGAATGCTCTTGTTTATTTATTTCTGAGCCTTGCAGCAACGTTCGTATTAATTTTTGGTGGAGCGTTCTTATACAGCCATACCACCTGTCAGGAAGACTACCTTTCCATAACTTCTTTCAGGAATGAGGTGGTATTTTATGACGCTCTTATCCTGTTCCTTCGTTTTTTGCCTCCGGCTGTAATCTTCAACTACATCTTATGCTTTACCATACTGTATACCCTCCCGCCTTTCCAGAATGAATCTATTTCTTACCACCACATTGCATCTCCTGCTTTTGTGGTGCTGGTCATTCTGCTGCTTATAGTGGGATTTTCCGACCTGTTTATTGTCCCTCAGCTTAAAAAAAGCCGTGAAAGTGCAAAATACTTCGCCAGAGTAGGAACCAGGGCCTTGAGCTATGCCGATGAGCTTTACCACCAGGACCAGCTGGAAAAGACCATCTCTGTGCTGGAGGTATACTTTGAACTGGATAAAAAAAACCAGAAGGCCTATGAGCTCCACCAAAAAGCTGTTGAAGGTCTTGGCACCCGCCAGCAGCTGGAAAAGCAGAAGAAAACAGTTCCGGAGTCTGCTGTTGAAAAAACTCCTCCATCCGGCTATTCCCAGAAGGGGGAGAAAGCGTTTCAGGAAGGAAACTACTATACTGCATTATTCTACCTGGAACGGGCCCTGAAGCTCCATCCTGATAATATTCAGCTGAAAGAGCTCTACCAAAGGGCAAGGCAAAAAGTAGACCAGAGCCTGGGTGAAATTACCAGGCAGGAGCAGGAAGCAAAAAGGCCTATTCAGCAAAAAGAAAAAGCTATCCGGATGCTGGAAAACCAGGACTATTACAGCTCCTATTATATTTTCAGGAGGTTGTCCAAAAGATACCCCGGGCTGAAGGACCTTGCACTCTACCTTCAAACAGCAGAAAATCATATTCTGAAACAGGACTTTTATCCGAGCCAGCTTCGTTCTATTCAGTGGATTCCATCCATGGACCCCCTGATTTTCCTGGACAGACAGGGATATTTCAATACTGTGGAAAGGCTCATCCCCTGGAAGGAAAACTACTATTTCTATAATATAACCAGGTACAGACTGCTCAACGGAAAAATTTACACCTTCCACGCCCCCTATGGAAAATGGATGGGAGGAGACCTGAAGGCCGTCCGCCTGAAAACCGAAGAAGGACTAAATAAAGTACCAGAGAAAAAAAAGGAGTTGTATTTTATACACCCGTATGTCCATCCGGCATACCTTTTGTATATAAACACCCCGGAAAAACTCCTGGGACAGCTGAGTTTTTATCAGCGCTTAAACATCAGTGAGCAGCTGCAGAAAAGCGGCCTGGACATGGCCGATAAATACACCTATCTGTCAGGGAAAATGGGTGTTATTTTTGCAGTGTATGTTCTGGCAGTTTTTCTTTCAGCTCTGGGCTGGGCCAGGCGGTCTATTTACGAGTCCCCGCCCTTGGTAAGGCTGGTTTTATTTGCAGTGGTGGTGCCGCTGGGAACCTACCTGCTCTACCTTGTTTACCTTGACTTCAACAGTATTATTATATATACCCACAGGTATTTCAGCAGGCTTGTGTGGGGAGGTCTTAATATTGCCATTTATACTGCACTGGTAAACTTCTTTTTAGCTTTTCTGGCTACTTTCTATTTCATGGTACAGAGCAGCAGGATGGACTAAGCTGAATCCTCACTCTGATCGTACAATGAGTATATCAGTTCCTTTGCATCCTGTTCTGAGTTGTGGCTTATGGTACATCGCCCTTTCAGTATGGTGCCGTTCTGAATTATCAGCTCCGGTGTTTGTATATCACCAAGAATTCTGCTGGTGGGCAGTAAAAGCACCCTGTTGGTGGCTTCAATATTCCCAATCAATATCCCCTCCACCACCACACTGGAAGCCTTGATATTGGTCTTTACCTTACCCTTCGGTCCGATAAATACCTTGTCTACTATTAGAGCTTCTCCTTCAAATTTCCCATCTATTCTAATAGCGCCTTTAACTGCAAATTTGCCTTCAAAATGGGACTTCAACCCGATAGTGCTGTTTGTTTCTTCGCTCATCCTGGGGTTGGCCATTTACTTTTCCCCTGTATAAAGAATTAAATCCCGAATGGATATTTATCGCTCCGGCATCCCCAGATATCGGATAACCTCTTCACAAAAAATCCGCATCTCGGACAAGGCTTCAATCACACTGGAGCCCTGCAGCCTGCGATTTTCTTCTGAATCACTCAATAGTATTTCTCCATACGGGTTCAGTACTACACTTCCCCCGGTCCGGTGATCATCAACCAGAACGTCCAGGAACCCTTTGAGTTCTCTAAAATAAGTGTTCAGGGCCATCAAATAACGGTGTTTTATCCTGTAAATATTTGACTTGCTTTTAAAAAATGCTATGGTATTGTATTCTTCTCTGCTGTGAACCTCGATTTCATAATCATACTCTTTCAATACTTTCTTAATTTCCATGAATCCCGGATAAAAGATATCCCTTTTCTGGGAATGACTGAAATCCAGCTTTATATAGTATTCGCTCAGAAGAGGCAGATAATTGTTTTCGAAAAAGGACATATAAGAGGTTATTTCATCAATTTCTCTGTCCTTTGAGTACGGTTTGTGTTTCTTTACTTCTATCTTATTTAAAATCCTGACCCAATTTTCTTCCCATTCAATTTCAAACTCGCTTTCATCATATGGCAGTTTCTGCCTGAGCCTTTCTACTATTCTTTTTAAATTTTCTATTTCTTTATGAACTCTTTTTTTTTGAACAACACTACTGGTAGTCCGGTATACACCTTCAAGCTGCCTCAAGACCCTGGACTTTATCCTGTATTCCTCCAAAATATCCTGGTTGTTTTGTTTCATTCACACTTTCCATAAGGTGAACGGTGTGTACACCTGACAGGTGCTTTATAAAAATAATCTCTATTCGCCAAAACGAATAGAGATTAATATCTTTTTACCTGAAATATCCCGGTCCTTCGGACCGGAAAGCCGTTTTGTTATTTTATATTGGCCGTTTATTTATATCCTTTGTTACCATCCGTCGTGCATGTCATCCACAACTCTGTGTTCTTCACGAAAGACATCAGTAATTGCTCTTATTTCATCGAAATATACATAGTAATTACCGTAGCTCTCTTCCGGGGCTGTCCTTACGCTGAATCCCAGAAAGCTCAGCCCATACCAGTTGGTACTGTGGAAATTCTCCTGGGCAATTGTTGGAGGAATCACTACTGACATCTTTTTCCAGCCCATAAAATCCAGAAGTCCAGCATCAAGCACCTTTTCACTACCCATAAAATCCAGCACATGGAGGTACAGTCTGTGTTTGAAGCTCCTTCCGCATACCCACATAGTAATGGCCTTAGTTATACCCGGTATTTTTATAGGTCTGGGAGGAGAGACCGTAAATCTGTTGTACCCCCTCTGGTTAAACGAAACCTTTACTCCCAGAACATACTGGTTTGTAGTCCCGTCTTTTGGATCGATTTCAGGCATTTCCAGAGGTCTTCCCTTTCGTGACATGGAGACAACCAATCCCTCATCAATTGGCATAACCACATCCCATGTGCCCGCATCTTCCAGATGGGATACCGGAATATCAGCCAGCAGATGGCCGGCTGTTTCCACACCTACTTGCAGCTCTGATACCTCCATTTCCTGAGCCGGGAGCACCACCGGAAACAGTACCATAACCGCCAGGCTAACCGTAATGAACGAAAACCTAGTCATTTATAAGCTCTCCTTTTGATTTGCTGAGCGGGGATTATAGTGTCACTGGGTTTGCCAGATTTCCTCAGACCTGTCAGCCAATACGTCCCCATCAAACCGCTGTCTGTACATATCGGTCAACACTTTCAGCTGATCAAAATATACCATATAGTCATCCACCCTTTCTCCAGGCTCAGTCCATATTGCAAACCGTACCAGAGAAAGGGGTTTTTCCGTTGGAAGATACCGGATCTCCTGAGGTATTCTCTTTGGAATTTCCACACTGAGATTTCTCCACCCCTTGAAGTGGAGGCTTCCCATAGAAAGTTTATGTACAATTCCCCGGTAATCCCTCAGGTGGACTTCCATATTGTAGTAATAATTTGCTCCCCATACCCATACACTGATTTTTTTTGCAAATCCCGGAATAACAATTTCTTCCTCAGGATAGACCTGAATGCTGTTGTAGCCTTTCCGGGTAAAGGCAGCTCTTACTCCAATAACGTACTGGTTTTCCGGCTGCTGCTCCCGGTCGGTGCCTTTAAGGGCCAGGGGAGCCCCTTCTACCTGGGTTTTTATCTCTGGAAACCCTTCTGCTTTAAAACTGGATGCTGAAACCTGCCAGTTTCTTTCTGTGGTTTCAAAATCATCCAGAATAATGCTCCTTATATCCTCTATCCTGTATTCTTCTCTGCCAATCTGTCCAAAATACTGTGCTGACGCAGCCACTGGTATCACCAGGAGCAGTACAATTATCAGTATAGATATGCGAGGCTTTATCATGCCCTTGCTCCTCATAAACATAAATTTGATTGTTCGGTCCCCCAGAAAATAACAGGTGCTTTTATATTCTTCCGTTTATTATATCGGTAAGCACCGGTTAATAGTTTAATTTTTTCAGCAGTAAAAATCACTCTCCCTTTAAACCTTAGACTAAATTATATGACCTATTTATATCCCCTGTCAATACCGCAGCCGAACAAATTTCAGTTTTATTATTGCGAAAGGGCTCTTCGAACGGCCAGGTATCCCTGTTCAGCCATATAAGAGCTTCTCACATAGGGTCCACAAGCTGCAAACACAAACCCCAGCTCCCTGGCCTTGTGTTGGTAAAATCCGAAGGTCTTTGGATGGACATATCGGGCAACAGGAACATTGGCATGAGAGGGTCTCATATACTGCCCGATAGTAACGGCATGGCAGCCTGCCTGTTGGAGATCTTTGAGCACATCCACCACTTCCTCCCGGCTCTCCCCCAGCCCCACCATCAGACCTGACTTGAGAAATATATCGGGATACTGCTGGCTGATATACTGCAAAAACCTGATACTTCTCTGGTAATGTGCCTGTGGTCTTATCCTGGAATAGAGCCGGGGTACAGTCTCCACATTATGGTTGAATACATCTGGGCCCTGCCGGGCCACAATATCTATACACCAGGTCTTACCCTGGAAGTCAGGTGTGAGGACTTCCACTCCGGGGCTTCTCCGGCACTGCTTCAGGGTCTTAATGGTTTGGGCGAAATGACCTGCACCCCCGTCCTCCAGGTCGTCCCTGGTTACCGAGGTTATTACCACATAACGCAGCCCCAGGTTTGCAGCAGCTTTTTTGATTCTTTCAGGCTCGTCTTCAGGATAATAACCGTCCCTGGCACTGTGCTCCAGGTACTCCACAGAACAGAACCCGCAGTTCCTGGTGCATTTTTTTCCCAAAATCATAAAGGTGGCTCTGCCTGCAGAGTAGCACTCCGATAGGTTGGGACATCGGGCGCTTCTGCACACCGTGTTAAGCCCCAGGCCTGCCAGTAATTCACCCACCCGTTGTTTTTGATCGGTGTAAGTGATTTTTTTATTTAACCAGGAAGGCTTTCTGTGGTTTTTTCTTTTCTGTTCGCTGTTCATAGGACTGATTTATATAAAACTCGTTTGATCTATTCACTTTCAGGTTAGATTTTTCTTAATCTTATGCAGTTATACTCAAAGGTAAGCGAAAACAAACCTCCGGTCAAGAAATCAAGCATACCATATGGTATGCTACATAACAATCAATGTCTTCAACCCCTGCCCGCTCATTGCGTATTCGAAAGCCTCTTTAATATGCTCCAGGTTGAATCGTCTGCTGATCAGGGATTTAGTATTGATCTTCCTGTTTACCACCAGATCAAGGCAGGCAGCATACTGGGAAGGAGAAGAACCGGTAGTGCCGGTTACAACCAGACCTTTGTAATGGATAAGATTAGTATTTATATCTACAAGTTCCCTGCCCTTAGGCAGTCCCCCAAACAGACTTATCCTGCCCAGTTTTGCGGCCAATTGTACCGCCAGCTTCTGTATGGCTGGAACAGGACATGCAGTAATGACCACATCAGCTCCTCTGCCCTGGGTATACCCCATCACTTCTTCAACCAGGTCCTGTTTGTGTGAGTTTATAAGAATATCCGGGGTGAATGCATCTGCCATCTGCAGCCTTGAGTCGGAAATGTCAGCAACCATGACCTTGCTTGCTCCTGCAAGCCTGTTCAGCTGGGTGTGCAGCATTCCCATGGGCCCTGCACCAATGACCAATACCCTGTCGCCCGGACCTGTGCATACTGACTGGAGGGTATTGAAGCAGCACGCCAGAGGCTCTGTCAGCGCAGCCTCTTCAAAAGATGTATTACTGTCAAAGGGCACCACATTGCCATGCATAAGAGCATTTTCATTAACCTTAACATACTCTGCAAATCCACCATCAATAGTAAGACCGTAGACTATATAATCCGGACAGAGATAGGGCCTTCCCATCCTGCAGTACCTGCATATGCCGCAGCCCATGTTTGGTTCAACACCGACTTTCATCCCTGCGTAGAACCCCCTGACATTTTCACCCACCTCCACCACCTCTCCGGCAAACTCATGTCCCAGTACCCTGTTATCTTCCTCCTTGACTGCAAAATGTTCTCCCTTGAACACCCTCAAATCTGTTCCGCACACGGCGGCTGCCTTCACTTTTATTAACATCTCGTTATTATTGATCTCCGGAGTTGGTATCTCCCTGCACTCAATATTTTTTACCCCGCTGTAGACACCGGCAAGCATCTTTCCTCCCGAAAATAAAAATTTAATGAACAGAGACATACTGTTAGAATTGTATCATTATATGATGATATAGTATCATCTGTGCCAATTGCTGTCAAGTGATAAGTTTCTAGTTTATGGCTGGCATTGGTAATGGTCATTTTTATGACTGGTAATAAAAAATGTGGAGAAAAGCCTCATTTTGTGTGCACTTTGTGGAATTCTATTATATATTGACCTTTGTTAAATAAATCATTATATAAATGTTACAATATGAACAGAAAAGGCAGGATTAGTATCAATTGAATAAGAACGAACGTATTAAAAAAATTATTACCCTTCTGCGGTACAGAAATGCAGTGAGTATTAAAGAGCTGACCAGGACTTTAGAGGTTTCTGAAATGACCATACGACGGGACCTCGGTCTTCTGGAAGACGACAATATTGTGGAGCTGATTCCGGGAGGAGCAATTCTTAAACAATCCACCGGAGGGAACAACGAAAAATACCTCATTGAAAACGAAGAAACCAGGAGGACCAGGGAGAAGTTACGCATCGGCCAGAAAGCAGCCTCTCTCATTGAACCGAACGACACCATAACCCTGGACGTGGGCTCAACCACCGAATATATAGCAAAATTTATTCAGGATGAAATACCGGTAACCATTCTCTGCTATGCTTTGAACATCCTGGTAGAGATATACCGCAAACGGGGCTCCAACCCCATATTTGCAGGCGGTTATTTTCATCCGAACACCTTGATGTTTGAGAGCCAGGAAGGAATCAAGCTCATTAAAAAAACCAGGGCTGACAAATGCTTTATATCGGCTGCTGGTTTCCATAAGTCACTGGGCATCACCTGTGCTAACCCCTATGAAATAGAAACAAAAAAAGCAGTCATATCCTCGTCAAAGAGTCGAATTCTGGTGCTGGACTCCTCCAAATTCGGAAAGACCAAAATAGCCTATTTTGCAGACATTAAAGATTTTGACATAATAATAACTGACAATGAACTAAGTGATGAATACCGGGAACTCATACAGAATGCAGGGATAGAGCTCTACCTGGTATAGCAGGTGATGGTCGGCAGGTGCAGACAACACCGCATGGGTGTATCAGCATAATTCCAAAATCCTTTCTTTCTCAACTCATATAGTTAAAAACAACTGCTGGACAGACCAGTTTTCAAGTAAAAGGTAAGGAGGTGTTTTCTGGTTTATGGCTCCCAAAATTGCTAAAAGGTTTGAAGGCAAGGTGGCGGTAGTCACCGGAGCGGCACAGGGTATGGGAAAGCAGGCCTCTCTGGATTTTGCTGCTGAAGGTGCAAAAGTAGTTATCACTGATATTGCAGCAGACCTGCTTGAACAAACCCAGAAAGAGATACGGGAAAATGGCGGTGAGTGTCTGAGTGCAGTCTGTGACATAGCTTCCAGGCCACAGGTTGACAGGCTGATACAAAAAACCATGGATACCTACGGGAGGGTGGATATCCTGGTGAACAACGCCGGGCTTTTGACCACCGGGACCATAGAAGAGACCAGTGATGAGCTGATTGACAAAACTCTGGACATCAATGTAAAGGGAGTGCTGTACACCATAAGGGCGGTAACCCCTATAATGAAAAAACAGAGATACGGGCGTATGGTAAATGTTGCATCAATTACCGGCAAACGGGGCGACAACACCACCGTCATTGTATACGGAGCTTCCAAAGGGGCGGTTATTACCATTACCCGTTCTGCCGCCAGGCAGCTGGGCCCATTCGGCATAACAGTCAATGCGATAGCCCCCCATGCGGTTATGACCAAAATGATGAGCTACTGGGATGAAGAAAAAAAGAGGCAAATCGCAGATAAAATACCGGTAAAAAGGCTGGGCACGGCTGAGGATATGTCCAACCTGATGAGGTTTCTGGCCTCGGATGAGTCCTCCTTTATCACCGGGGAGACGGTGAATATTAACGGGGGATATTATATGGACTGATTCGTTACCGATTGTTCCGGGACGGCTTCCTGTAAAGCTGGCTACTGCTTCTGGTTTTCTGTTACTATTTTCAC
Organism: Spirochaetota bacterium; assembly: GCA_048622675.1. GTDB lineage: Bacteria > Spirochaetota > B62-G9 > B62-G9 > DRHN01 > JBMCUI01. Next base: position 11,179 of record JBMCUI010000004.1, read on the forward strand.
GCTTGCACTTGCACCGATACGACTGGCGCCTGACTGGATCATATTCTTGGCATCTTCAAATGTTCTTACCCCGCCGCTGGCCTTTACCCCCATGCCGGGCCCAACCACCCTTCGCATCAGAGCAATATCAGCGGTGGCAGCCCCGCCTTTGGCAAATCCGGTAGAAGTTTTTACAAAATGAGCCCCCGCTTTCTTTGCTGTCTGACAGGCCAGCACTTTCTCATCATCACTCAGAAGGCAGGTCTCTATTATCACTTTCAACGTGGTGGTAGCCCTGCAGGCCCTCCACACCGACCGTATGTCCTCCTCCACTTCCCTGAGGTCCCCTGATTTAAGAGCGCCGATATTGATCACCATATCGATCTCATCGGCCCCGTTCTCAATTGCATTTCTTGTCTCAAACCCTTTTGTCCTGGAGGCAGCTGCCCCCAGAGGAAACCCCACCACACTGCATACCTTCACCTCCTTGCCCCTGAGCTTTCTTGCGCAGAACTCCACCCAGTACGGATTAACACACACGGAGTAAAACTTGTACTCTACCGCTTCTTCGCACAGCTGTTCAAACTGGCTCTTCTGCGCATCAGGCTTCAGCAGGGTGTGGTCGATATAGGGAGCGATATCTGCCGGAACATTTACCACACCAAGTGCTGATGATACCCTGCTCGCCCCCCCGTTCAGTATGTTCTTGACCCCTTCCAGGTTGAGCACCACACACTGGTTGCAGTTGGTGCATTCACTGTCAGTCCCTGTGCATATGGTTATCTGCTGCTCCGACGATGAAGTACCGGAAGTTTGAATGATTCGCATCACTTCCCTGGTTATCTTATCAACAAGTTCCTGCTTTTCCATATGGTCCCTCACCTAAAAAGACATTTCACCTTCAGCTGCTCTCATTCTCACAGCTTGGTACCGGGTTTTTTTACCTCCCTGAACGACCGGGTGAGTGGTGCTGCTGACCTGGTGTACCTATCTTGGTACTGAGTTTTTACCTCCCCCGCTCCAGAGCCATAATTTTGTTTACCCGCCGCCAGTGCCTCCCTCCCGCAAACCGGGTGCCCAGCCACACCTTGACCATCTCAAATACCTGCTCTTCAGTATGAAGAGGCCCTCCAAGAGTGAGCACATTGGCATTGTTGTGCTCCCTGCTGTTCACTATGGTCTTCAGATTGTAGCAGAGCGCCGCCCGGATTCCCTTCACTTTGTTGCAGGCCATACACGAGCCTATCCCTGCCCCGTCAATCATAACCCCCCTCTCACACTCCTCACCGGCTACCTTCTGGGCCACTTTCCTGGCAAAATCCGGGTAGTCCACACTGTCTTTGCTGAAGGTGCCCACATCCGTTACATGATACCCCATGCTCCTGAGAAATACTTTCAGCTTTTCCTTCATCTCATACCCGCCGTGGTCGGCCCCTACAGCCACCCTCCTTACATTGTCCTTCAGGTTTATGTCATCACCCTGCGGCTCCACCCGGGGTTCGTCCGGCTGAATACCGCTTACGATGTTCTGTACAATGTTCCCAGCACTGTTATCAGACACTTCCTCCCTCCTCCACCGAATGGCTGACCTGGTCAACAATCCCTGCAATAACACACCGCACCGGGGCCATGGGGTCGCCAACAATCAACCTGGCAGAGTTGCCCTCGTCAATTACCACCACCGTATCTCCCACCCCTGCCTGAACAGTGTCCAGCGCAATCAGCGTTTTTCCATGGGGGGCGCCGTCAGGGTACACAGGCTGTACCACAAGCAGCTTATACCCCTGGTACACCTCCAGCTTCATTGTTGAGACCACACTCCCGATGATCCTACCCAGAACCATTGCCTGCCTCCAGGTCTACATGATCAACAATACCCATAATGGTCGCATCGGATGGGTTGAACCAGTTTTTCAACCCCAGCGCCGCCTCCCTGCCCCCTTCATAGAACACAATGTCACCACAGCCCGCCTGTACCGTATCACATGCTGCAATGGGCTCCCCTGCCGGCTCTCTGTGCTCGTTCAGCGGCAGAACCAGAAGCAGTTTCACCCCTTCCCAGGAGCCTACCTTCTGGGTACATACCACATTTCCTATAACCCGTCCCAGCTTCATTACTCCTCTCCCTGCATCATTCCCGGCATCTCATACAATCCGAAAAGAACCCACCAGGGTGCACCGCCGCTCCCGGGTGAAGGTGCGCGCCCTGGTGAGCCCCTCACCGGTGGGGCTGGCAATGGTATACGAAGGAAACCCCGCTCCTCTATGCCCCAGACCGCAGTAGTTGGGCCCGTTTTTGACAAATATAGAGCAGTCCATCACCCTGGCCATACGCGACAGATTATCAATATTCTTGGAGTGAATACTCGCCGTGTGCCTGAACCCATGTTCGCACTGAAGCGCAAAGTCAATTGCCTCACCTGCATTCCCCATCCTCACCAGAGGAATGACCGGCATGAGCTGCTCGGTCCACACCAGCGGGTGGTTTCTGTCAACTTCACACAGAAGAATCTTTGTATCTCCCCCTATGTTTATCCCTACCGCCTCTGCAATCACCGCAGCATCTTTGCCTATGTATTTCTTGTGAGGAGCACCTTCATGCCCTGGCTTCCCCGGGTCCTGGATCACCATCTCAGTCACCCTGTCCGTCTGAGTGGAATTGAGCTGGTAGGCCCCGTTGGTTTTCATGGATTCCTTCAGCTCATCCGCTATAGAACCCACAGCCAGTATCTCTTTTTCACAGATGCACACAATATTATTGTCCAGGCTGGCCCCCAGTACTATATCCCTCCCGGCAGCTGCTGTATCTGCTGTTTCATCCACCACCACCGGTGGATTGCCCGGACCTGCTGCTATAACCTTCTTGCCGCTCTGCATCGCTGCCTTTACCACCCCGGGCCCCCCGGTGACCACCAGCAGTGCGATTTCTGGATGCTTCATCATTGCCTGCGCAGACTCAATGGTAGGCTCAGAGAGAGCTGCAAAAAGGTGGGAAGGACCACCCGCCTTCTCCACCGCCCTGTTTAAAAGAGCAATGGTATGCTGGGATGTCTTTTTTGCAGCCGGGTGGGGGTTGAATACCACAGAGTTGCCGCCTGCTATCATCCCGATCCCGTTGCATATAATGGTCTCGGTCGGGTTGGTGCACGGGGTAATGGAGCCGATTACTCCGTACGGGGCCCGCTCCACCAGAGTCATCCCGTAATCGTCAGTATAGGTTACCGGTTCTATATCTTCAACTCCCGGTGTCTTCAGCGCAGCCAGCCTGTTTTTTACCACCTTGTCTTTATAATTGCCGAACCCCGTCTCCTCCACAGCCACCCGGCTGAGCGTCTCCACATCTTCTATCACCGCTTCTCTGATATTCTGGATAATCTGCCTTCTCTTCTCCAGGGTTGTTCCGACCAGCTCCTGCTGGGCCTGCTGGGCAGCATCAATAAGCCGGTCCATCTCTGAAACCACTCCCGCCCCTTTTGCCTCCGTGGAGGAGGGTGCAGTATCAGCCACCATTCTGTCCACCACCTGCTCAACCACAGCCCGTACATTCTGTTCTATTGCCGACATCACTCCCTCCATACCCATACCAGGCTCTCAGCACTTATGAATACATCGACGAGGCAGCCAGTGCAATCCCGCAGAAAGAGTGTGCCTGAAGGCTTGCCCCTCCCACCAGCACTCCGTCTATATCCTTCTGCCCCAGAAACTCTACTGCATTCTTTGCAGTAACACTCCCCCCGTATATTACCGGGATACTCCAGGCAGTATCCTGCCCGGTAAACCCCTTAATTGTCTGCTTGATGAACCGGTGCACCGAATCAGCCTGCTCACCGGCGGCACTTACGCCGGTCCCGATGGCCCATACCGGCTCGTAGGCGATTATTACATTCTGAACCTGGGAGCCTTCAATCCCCTCCAGAGCGTATACCAGCTGGGTATTCAGCACCTCAAAGCTCCTGGCTTGGCTTTTTTCCTCCAAACTCTCCCCTACACACAACACCGGCCTGAGTCCGTGCTTCAGGCTTGCTTTGAGCTTTTTATTAATACTGGCATGATGTTCATGAAACTGCATCCTCCGCTCCGAGTGCCCCACCAGTACATGGCTGCACCCGATACTCCTGAGCATCACAGCAGAAATCTCCCCGGTGTATGCTCCCCGGTCTTGGTAATAAACATTCTGAGCCCCCACTGAAACCGCGCTGTTCCCGGCAATCATCACCGCTTTTTCCAGATACACAAAAGGGGGAAACACCCCAACCTCCACCCCCGAACACCTCTCAACTCCCCGGACAATCTGGTTCAGCAGGGCTTCTGCCTGCTCCTTGTTCTTATTCATCTTCCAGTTTCCATACACCAGACACTTGTTCATGCTCTTTTTTCATCATAAAAAGAATGACCTGATATCCACATGAGGGCTCGGCAGTATAATATCCTTGCACAGAAGCCCCTTGCCTTTTACATAATCCACCCCCGCCCTCATCGCCGCCTGCACCTGGTAAATATCTCCCAGCATTTTTACGTAGGATTTGCCCCCCATCCCGGTGGACAGACGTATCTCGGTTATTACCACATCCGCAGCCTTGGCTGCTCTATCACCGGCCTCAATACTGGCTGTAGTGGAAAAGCACTCCAGAATACCCACTGCATCCCACTTTTTGCACTCAATACTCCCTGTTATTGCCGGTATCACATACCGGTGAAGCCGCGGCAGAAAAAGCTGGTCTATAAGGTAGCCTTCCCCGGTGTTTTTCCCGGCTGCAAGGGAGGCATCAACCGAGGCCACATCACCGGTAATCAGAATGAGAAACTTCCCCGGGCATATGGTCCGTGCATCGATAACCGTAACCGGTGCAGCCTTCAGCATCTCATCCAGTGCATGGTACCCCACCGCTATACTGCTCAGCTCCAGTGCTCCCAGTACCATCAATTCCATTGCACAGATCTCTCTCTCATGCCCTCTCAATGATTATTCTCTGCTCATCCACCACGGTTACTTTCCCTTCGATACTTGCGTGAACACAACCACCCAAACAGCCCTCCGGAATATCAGCTATAAGTTCCCCCTCCCTCACCTGCTGTTCCGGTCTTACTACCGGGCTCGCCGCTGCCCCCACATGCTGCTTCAACAGTATCTCAACCCTCTCCGGTCCGGTCAAAGGGGCCCTGCTGAGTTTTTTTTCTGCATATCCTCCCAGCTGCAGCCTCTGTACTAGTCTGTCCGAAGGCACCTTCCTGTACTCCCTCATCTCATGTACCCGCACCTCTCGCTCGGGAAAATCAGGCTTGAAACCCTCATCGCTCAACTTCTGCTTGATAGCTGCATTTACCATCCCCGGAGAAATACCCATCACACACGCATACATCTCACATAACCCGCACCCGCTGCACAGAAAGGCGTTCTCGGTTATTTCCGCGGCGCTGCTCAGTCCGAAGATTATCTGCCTCATAATTCTATGCGGCTGAATTTGATATCCCAGCAGGTACCTGGGACACAGTTCGGTGCAGTAGGTGCACTGGCAGCAGGCCGTTCTGCTTCTCTTGATAAGCACCTCCAGAGGGAGCATCTTCCTCTCCACCAGCGGGTGGATGCGGGGCAGAACCAGTATTCCGCCGGTGGTCTTGGTCACCGGAGAATCCAGGTCTGTGGTCACCTCGCCCATTACAGGACCGCCGGCAATGACCACGTAATCATCCACTGTAGCCCCACCGCATACAGCTATTACCTCCCCCAGTGTCGCCCCTATGTGGGAGAGCACAATTGAGGGCTCCTTCACCTCTCCGGTGCAGGTCAGGTGCCTCCGTGTTACCGGCGTTTGGTTTTGATAAGCCTCAAATATGTTTGTAGTGGTTTCTACATTCTGCACCAGACAACCCGCCTGGGGCGGTATGCCCCCTTCAGGCACCAGCCTGCCGGTGATCTCATTTACCAGTACATACTCGTCTCCCGCCGGATAGAAGTCTCCAACCGGAAAAACTTCAATATCTTCTCTGGTGCCTGCCAGCTGCTGCAACTGCAGTATGAGTGCACCATACTTCTGTTTTACCGCAAGGTACCCTCGCCGGGCACCGCAGCTGTCCATAATTAATTCCAGACCTTTCAGTATGCTCACACCCCGGGTCTCCAGCAGATACCGGTCATTTGCCAGAAGCGGTTCACACTCCACCCCGTTTATCACTACCGTATCAACCCGGGTATCAACCTTGACGTGGGTGGGAAAACCCGCCCCTCCTGCTCCCACCACACCGCATGTTCTTATTATTTCAGGTAAATCCATATTGTTATGAGCAGCAGATGCCCTTCTCCGTGTTCGTATGCAGGTACATTATTCCCGGTGATAAACCATCCTCCTGTTCAGAAAACTCTATGCTCCTTTTCTGTATACCACTTTTCCGCTTTCTTCAATCAAGTCAACAATACCTACAATAACTGTATCAATAGGCTTCTCATAGGTCCTCGGTGTCTGCCGCGAGGAACTTCCCTGGGCTATTAGTACCATCTCATCCACCCCCGAGCCCACCAGATCGAGCGCCACCACATACCTATTTTTCCTCCTGCAGGTGTAGTCGCATACCTGGACCAGCATATACCTGGTCCCCTCGGTGGTATCAGACTTCACCGTGCTTACCACTGTTCCTGCCACAACCCCGAATATCATCCCCACCTCTCAAAAACCCAGCTGTCAGCCCCGCCGGTGCTACATTTGTTCTTTGTGGTACACGTACCTGCCTTTTATCTCAATTGCATCCACTATGGCTGTTATGGTGGCATCACTGGGCCTGCCCTGGGTAACAGATGTCATCCTGGAGCTGCTTCCTGCAGCGTAAAACACAATCTCCCCCGGATTCGCCCCCACGCTGTCCATGGCAACCACATACTCACCCAGGCCCTTCATGGTTCCAGGGTCTATCTTCTCAATAAGAAGAAACTTTATCCCCTCTATCTTCGGCTCTTTCCTGGTTGACACCACTGTACCAACTACCCTTGCCAGTACCATAACTTTTTAGTCCCCTGACAGCCGCAAATCACTTGGTAATAGACTTGGACTTGGCACTACCCCGACCAAGCGGCAGCACCTGATCCACATTGGTATGTGGACGCGGTATAATATGGACCGAGATAACCTCACCCACTCTCTCTGCAGCCCTGCCGCCCGCATCCAGTGCAGCCCTCACCGCAGCAACATCACCACGCACTACCGCCGTTACATAACCGCCCCCGGTCTTCTCATAGCTGACCAGCTCCACTTTCGCCGCCTTCACCATGGCATCACTGGCCTCCACCATTGCTGCAAACCCTCTGGCTTCAATCATTCCCAACGCATCCATGTATATGTCTGCCATATCTCCTCCTCAACGGTGCGAATAATAATATTACTATTTTTATTTGTTTGTCCCTCGCTCTTCACCACCGCGCCCAATCAAGTGAGCGCTCAACAGCCCTTTTCCAGTTGTAGTACAACTGCTCCCTCCGGTCTTCTTTCATACCGGGTTCGTAAATTTTTTCTACTTTCCACTGTCCCTGGACTTCTTCCCTGTTCTCCCAGAATCCAACCCCCAGACCTGCAAGGTAGCAGGCCCCAAGAGCTGCCATTTCCGTTACAGCAGGACGCTCCACCTGTATTCCCAGTATATCCGCCTGAAACTGCATGAGAAAATCGCTTTTTGTTCCGCCACCGTCCACCCTGAGCGAGTGAGCCTTATTTCCTGAATCAGCTTCCATGGCATCCAGCACATCTCTGGTCTGATAAGCGATCGACTCCATAGCACTTCTGGCTATGTGCTCCCTGGTAGTCCCCCTGGTTATGCCCACCACAATACCGCGTGCATACATATCCCAGTAAGGTGCACACAGCCCGGTAAAAGCAGGCACCAGGTACACTCCTCCGGTATCAGGTACTTTCTGTGCCAGATCACTGCACTCTGCAAAGTCAGATATGATTTTCAAACCATCCCTCAGCCACTGGATAGCAGCCCCGCCGATAAAGATAACCCCTTCCAGAGAATATTCCACCTTGCCTCCTACCATCCATGCCAGGTCGGTAGTCAAACCGTTGTTTGACCGCACCGGCTTATGTCCCACATTCATCATCAGTGCAAGAGCAGTGCCGTAGGTATTCTTTGCCATTCCCGGTTTAAAACATGCCTGACCGAATGTAGCTGCATGCTGGTCGCCTGCAGCACCGGCAATGGGAACGCTCTGGCCAAAAAATACCTCCGGATCCGTTTCAGCCATAACACCGCTTGACGGCCGGAGCTCCGGAAGTATATGCTCGGGTACACCCAGCCATCCCATAATGTCCTGGTCCCACTTCAGGGTATGGATGTTCAGCAGCATGGTGCGGGACGCATTGGAATAGTCTGTCACATGGAATCTTCCCCTGGTGAGGTTCCAGATGATCCATGAATCGATATTCCCCATATATACATTATGGTCTTCTACTTCGGCCCTGACTCCCTGTACATTGTCCATAATCCACTTTATTTTTGTCCCTGAAAAGTATGGATCAATAATCAGACCGGTTTTCTCGGTGACCGGTTCTTCATACCCTTTTGCTTTCAGGTCATTGCATATATCCGCCGTCCTCCTGCACTGCCAGCAGATAGAATTGTATACCGGCCTTCCTGTATCCTTTTCCCAGAGAATAGTACTTTCCCGCTGGTTGGTAATACCAATTGCAGCTATTTCTCCAGGCTCGACACTTCCCTGTGCCAGAGCTTCTTTTGCACACTCCAGAACCGATTCCCATATCTCATCCGGATCATGTTCAACCCATCCAGGATGGGGGAATATCTGTTTGATCTCTCGGTAGGCCATTGCATGGATCTGCCCATCATGGTTGAAGAGTATCACCCTGGTTCCAGTGGTGCCCTGATCAATCGCCATAACATATTTTTTTTCCATGGCAGCTTCCTGTAATAATAGGTTTGGTTATTCTGTCCTGCCTGCAGGTTCTTTACCGGATATACCTGAGAGCCTTTTCTCCACCATGTCCTTTGCCACCAGCACTTCCGCCTCCTCACCGGCAATGTATATACGCCCGTACCTTCCGAAACCACGTACCTCCACAATATTTATATGGGAGGCCTTCTCTGCTTCGTTGGCGGCGTAATACGCATACCCTGCAGGCTCAATTTCAAGTATATACAGAGTGTTGCCCTTGATTATCATATTTCCGAATCGTATCCTGTTTATGAGCTGTGCATGATGAGGGTCAATATTCTTGATCAACTGGCTGGTAAGCACCCGGGGCTTCATGCGGTTTTGTTCCTCCAGACCAAGGGCATTCAATACCGCCTGACCAGCCTGCCTGGCATCACCCTGGCTGTGTGAATGAACCTCAAGCAGACCAAACAGCCGCTCTACTATCTGCAGCCCCGGCTTTACATCTGTTGCCTTGACTGCAATATCTGTAAGTCTGTTAATCTCGATTCCCGGCGATATTTCTATGAAACAGCAGGCCTGCTCCGCCACCGGAAAATAACCCTTTGAAATCATGGCTATATATGAGGCCATCTGCAGCTGCAGCGCATCTATAAAAATATATGTCCTGAGATCAACCACTGGCTCCCCCCTGTGCAGTGCATGGAAATAGATCAGACCATTGAATACCCACCGTCGATAATCAGGGTCTGTCCTGTGCAGTAATCTGAATCAGAAGATGCAAAGAAAACAACCGCCCCCAGCAAGTCTCTGGTCTCGCCGAGTCTTTTCATGGGAATTGAACTGGTAACCTGCCGGGTCCATTCAGGGTCCTGCATCGCTTCCTTGGCCATCCCGGTATTGGTAGTGCCCGGCAGAATAGCGTTCACCTGAATATTGTCCCCTACCAGTTCCAATGCTAAAACTCTGGTCAGGGTCAAAATTGCTCCTTTGGTGGAACTATATGCACATAATCCTGCCTGTGCCCCTATAGCTGCAATGGAAGAAATATTTATAATCTTTCCGCTTTTATTCTTCTTCATTTCCCGGGAAGCAGCCACAGAACAAAAGAACGTGCCTTTCACATTCACTGCAAGCAGTTTATCCCACATTTCCTCTGTGGTCTGTTCAAAAGGAGCAGTAAACAGAATTCCCGCGTTGTTGACCAGAACATCCACTGTTCCATAGTGGTTGATGGTCCGGGCGATCATATTTTCTGCATCATCTTTCTTGCTGACATCAGTATTAACAAACAGTGCATTGCCTCCGGAATTCTTTATATCCTCAACAATTTTTTCCCCTCTGCTTTGATTTATATCTGCGATAACTACAGAGGCTCCCTCAGCTGCTAAACCTTTAGAATATGCCTCTCCGATGCCGTCAGCACCGCCTGTCACAACTGCCACTTTTTTATCCAGCTCCATAGCAGCATCCTCCTTATTTCTTTATTTAGGACAAGTTTTGGTGGTATCTGAACCTTGTGATTGGTTCTGGTTATCTCCCAGGTGTATACCACCTTTGTAAAACTTAAAGTTTTGTTAATTATATATCATATAGTGAGAGTATTTTAACAGAGTATTTATTCTTTGTCAACCTTTTTTTTGGACCGTGCGTCATAATAGAAAATCAGTAAAATTGGGGGCAGTGAATGAATGATAAAACTATGGGGGTTACAGGCTTCAACGTGTCCTGCAGTTAATATACAAACATAGACAATTAAAAACACCCTGTATCAACAATTCATCTTTTGACACGGTA
>JBMCUI010000005.1:0-20230 GCA_048622675.1 Spirochaetota bacterium
TCTCAAACCCCAGTGCCCCCACACCTGATTGGTAGGTCAGTCCCACCAGCCCCACCAGCATGAACGCACTGTACGTGGTAGCAGCATAGGTCATCCCCGAGATGAACCCTCGTATCCTTCTCCCACCAATAAAAAACTCCTCAGCCCCCTTTCCCAGTCCCTTTCTGGCTGCAGCTGCAATCCACAGAGCAATCACTGTCCAGACTCCCACTGCCAGTAAAACAAAAATTGGTCTCATTTCTCTTTACCCCACATCTGTGAATACAGTATTCCGAATACTATTACCCCAAAAGTCAAAAGGCACCAGAACAAGTAGCTGGATAAAAAAGAAGAAATGCTTTTAAGGACCAGAAAGGGAACCAGAGAATCTATCAGGACCAGCATGATAAAAAATATGAGAAAATAAATCCCTCTCATCGGTCAATTCCTGTCCATGAGGTTAAAACATATACATGCCTGTGTATATAAAATGATCCCTTTGCAGGGAGTGATCAAGCTGGCTTTACAAATTATTTTATTTTATTAAATTTGTATAAAAAGGCTGTGAAAGGAAAATACAAACGTGGGACTCGAAGATAGAGATTACATGAAAGCAGGCTTCGATGACCGGGACACCAGACCCAGAAAGCCCGCCCTTTACAAAAGGGTGCTGTTTCTTCTCTGGAGAATCAAAAGGGCTTTGTTTAAAACAGCATGATTATTCAGTGCAGGTTTTAAAGTCCATTATCAGATCTGAAAACTTCTTTGTGCGGTATGGAGGACGTATAAAGTAAAATAAAGGTAGGTTTTTTCTATTTTCATATACATTGGGGTAAGATAGTCTATGTGCCAGTGCATTTTTTTACATGCTCTATAATGTCTTGCTACCCTTTTATGGAGTGAGCCCATGCCTGAGCCCACATAGACATAGTAGCCTTTTCTAAAATGCACCATGCCCAGCTTTCCCACCTGGATAGTACGGTCAGCTGTGTTTTTTAAAATCATAACATAGCTGCCCTGCTCAACACTTTTTTCCTGGGCCCCGCTATATTTGCCACCCACCTCTTCAATCCTGTTAAGCTCTGAATCTCTGCATTTTAATAATATCATGTTCAAAGACTTCACGGCAAATTGAAAATCTATATGGAAATCAGGGATGAATAACTTTTTACTTCTTTAATTCCTGAGAAAACCTTAATTGTTTTTTGTCTGCCTGTACTATACATTATCAGAGAACCCCAACAATCAATACAGGAAGGAACAAAATATGCTGGAGCTGAAAAATGTCTGGTTTATCAAAAACAATAAGTATATCCTGAAAAATATCAACTGGGAAGTACGGGACAGAGAAAACTGGGTGCTGTTCGGAAGAAACGGCTCCGGAAAGACCGTGCTCCAGGAAATAATCACCGGATACCTCTTTCCCAGCAGGGGAGAGGTAATAAGGTTCGGCAAAAAACACGGAGAATACGACCTCAGAGAGCTTCGAAAAAGAATAGGCTACATCAGCACCCCCCTGAAAACAATGTTCAGGGGATATGAAAAAATCCAGAAAATATTCAATCACCCGGCAGATGTCTTCAAGCACTGCAGCAGGTACTATACTGTTCTTGAATAATAACCAGCAAAAACATATCCCCATAGTACATCAAAAAATATAACTTTTACCGGTGTACAATCCAGTAAAAGAGTAAGAGAATGAACTCCAAAGACAGAGTAGTGGCAGTTCTGCACCACCAGGAACCGGACAGGGTTCCTCTGGCCCTATGGGGAAGCTCCATTCCTTAAAAATACGTGTTGACAATATCCGTTCCAGACATTAAGTATATAATGAAAACCATTTTCATTAACAAACCCCAAAAGAGGGGGCGGCAGCCATGTATAAAATTATGTTCCTCATTCCAGTAATTTTATTCACCGGCATTTCTATCCCACAGGAAGCGTTCGGAGGAGAGCTGAAGCTGTCCATAGTGTACAACAATGTACCTTACGATGAAGACCTTGCCTGCTCCTGGGGAATGGGATGTGTGGTCCAGGGCATACCCAGAACTATCCTGTTTGATACGGGGGGCGACGGGGATATACTGCTTTCCAACATGGAAAAAATGGGAATAGAACCGGACGAAATAGACCTGGTGGTACTTTCCCACATCCACGGAGACCACACTGGAGGGCTGTGGAAGTTTCTGGAGCAAAACTCGGAGGTTACTGTTTATATTCCTGCTTCCTTTTCATCCTCTTTCCAGCATAGAGTAGAAGAGGCAGGTGCCGGTGTTGTTCGGGTGAAGCGGCCCATGGAAATAACACCGGGTGTTTACTCCACCGGAGAAGTGGGGACCTGGATAAAAGAACAGGCTCTGGTAATACAGTCTGCCAAAGGGCTGGTAGTAGTAACCGGCTGCTCTCATCCTGGTGTGGATACTATTGCCAGACGGGCAGCAGAATACCTTGAGGAAACCATATACTTAATTACAGGCGGCTTTCACCTGGGAGGAACATCAAAAGCTAAAATACACAATATAATCAAAGACTTGAATAAACTCGGCGTACAGAAGATTGCCCCCAGCCACTGCACCGGCCGGAAAGCAACCAGTCTTTTTAAACAGGCCTGGGAGAAAAACTTCATCCAAGCAGGATGCGGGGCAACCATATCCCTTCCTCTTCCCAAACGCTCTGTAAAGTAATACATACAAGGTAACCCTTTCAATTTAACCTCCACAACTACTTGCAATAAATCGCTGCACGGGGTATAATACAACACAATTAGAGAAAGCTGCTGTTTCTGGAGAGGGAAAAACCATGAAAATCAGAATCATTGCACCGATCATCACAGACCAGTTCAACCGGGAAATCCTGAAGGAAGCAGCCGCTTTCAAGTCAGAAGGAACCCAAATTGATGTAGTCAACCTTAAAAAAGGTCCGGCCTCCATTGAAAGCTTTTACGATGATGTTCTGGCTTCACCCCACATTGTGGAAGAAGCAGTGCGGGCACAAAAGGAAGGCCGCCATGCTGTATTTATTGACTGTTTCGGGGACCCGGGGGTGGCTGCTTCGCGGGAAATGGTTGCCATACCGGTTGCAGGAGGATTCCAGCCGGCGGCACTCACTGCATCGCTTATTTCAAGCAGGTGGAGCGTGATAACCATTCTCAAGCGCCTTGCCCCGGCTGTCCGGGAAAATGCCGGGAACCTCGGAGTTGAAGCAAATATCGCCTCCATCAGATCGGTGGACATTCCAGTCCTGGAGCTCTCAGACAAGGAAATCCTCCAAAACAGGCTCCTGCAGCAGATAGAGCAGGCTGTTCAGAAGGATGGTGCACAGGCAGTGGTCCTGGGCTGTACAGGCATGATCGGACTGGCTGGGAACCTGCAGGAAGCTATGAAGAAAAAAGGGGTGCCGGTTCCGGTGGTAGACCCCACTGCAGCAGCCATTGGATACCTGGAGCTGCTGGTGAGAAGCGGGATTTCTCAAAGTAAGATTACCTACCCATTCCCTCCTGAAAAGGAAAGAAGAATTTAAGTGTTAAACTAAAAAATCCGGAAATAGTATATACACATGAAGATCCTGTTAATCAAACCACCACTCAACCCCAACCTGATCAGCACCACCCTTTACGAACCACTGGAGCTGGAATACCTGGCTGCAGCAGCAAGCCGCCATCACACAGAAATTCTGGATATGAGAATAGAAAAAGACCTGCAGAAAAAACTGCACTCTTTCAGGCCGGACCTGGCAGGGATTACCTCCTACACCTGTGACGTTAAAACAGTTAAAAAAATATTAAAGGAAGTGAAAAACTTCAGCAGTACTATAATAACAGCCGTGGGGGGGAACCATGCTACCTTCATGCCCGGGGATTTTACAGAAGATTACATAGACACCATATTCATGGGATATGCTGACCACTCCTTCCCGGAATATATCGATGCGCTGGCCGGCGGCAGGCAAACAGCTGGTATCCCCAATATAGCTTTTTCCGTACAGGGGGAGCTGCACTTCAACCCCACCAGACCGGCTCCTGTAGACCTGGACTCCCTTCCTTTTCCTGCCAGGCACCTTACCGAAAAATACCATAAAAAATACCATGACTCACTCCTTAATAGGATTTCTCTGGTCATGACCAGCAGAGGGTGCCCCTTCAGGTGTACATTCTGCGCCTGCTGGAAGCTCATGCAGGGAAAGTACGTTACCAGGGATGTCAGCTCTGTAGTCCGGGAGCTGAAGAGTCTCCCGGAAGACTCCAGGATAGTATATTTTTCCGATGACAATACTGTACATAATATCAGGAGGGCATGGGAACTTTCAGAAAACATTAAAAAAGAAAAAATAAACAAAAAAATCCAGATGTATGCCAGGGCTGACCTTATTGTGAGGAACCCCGAGTTGTTTCAGAGCCTGAAAGAGGCAGGCCTGGAGTATCTGACAGTGGGCTTCGAATCAATCAATGACAGTGAACTTGACAATCTAAACAAGAAAACTACAGTAGCCATAAATAATCATGCCATCGCCATTTTAAAGAAACTTGGTATATACATTAATGCTCATTTTATTATTGATCCTGGATATACAGAAAATGACTTCAAACATCTGCTCCAGTACCTGGAGGATAAGGCCCTGTTTCGGCCTGCCTTTCCCGTGCTGACCCCCCTTCCGGGAACCGAGCTGTACCAGCAAACTCAAAACCGGCTGGCCGTACAGGACTACGATTTTTTTGATTTCGCCCATTCGGTGCTTCCCACCCGTCTGGACCGCAGAGAGTTTTACAAACAGCTGGCAGGACTGTACAACAAAAGCTATTCCATAAGAAGATTCATAAGGTTCTGGAGAAATAAGAAGAAATACCGGAAGAACACCGACAGGTTTTATGCTTCCAACACGGACGGTATATCCATATGGATGGTACTGATTTTAAGAATGTTCGCACTTCCCTATTTTCTGAAGCTGAAGCGCGCTTATAAAACAGAACCCCTCGCAGAATAAAATCTTTACTATTTATTCAAAAAAGACTTGGTGCTGTCGGTCAGCCGTATTCCATCAGCCCCGGCCCTGCTGTTCTGTTTCTTCTCTGTATGGGTCCTTGATGGCAGATTTGGTGGCCCTGGTCTTGGTAGTGATAAGTTCCCATTCTGCTTTGATCAGTCTTCTGGCCCTGTCCCAGGGGCTGTCCCTGTGTTTCCTGAATACAAAGTCCCTCTGCATTACAGATTGGTATAGTGCAAGGGCTTTTTTTGCACAGTTTTGTTTTGAGAAATTTTGTGCTGTTTTTTGTGCATTTTCGCTCAGTTTTCTTTTATGTTCCTGTTCAAGGCAGCAAAACCATTCCAGAGCGGAGACAAAGTCCTTCTCATGCCGGGCTGGTACCAGCCGCCCGTTCCAGCCATTTTTCACCACATCTGATGTTCCCGAGGCCTGCAGGGCCACCACCGGGACACCTGCAGCCATAGCCTCTGTAAGCACCAGTCCCTGGGTCTCGGTAAGCGAGGCAAAAGCAAATACGTCCATGGCATGATAGGAGTCGACCAGGTCTTTCCCTTCCAGGGTCCCTGTGATATGAAGCCTCTTTTGCAGGCCCTTGTTTCTGAACATACTCCTTACCTCCCCTTCAGAAGGTCCGCTGCCTACAATCATAAAATGACACCCTTTTCCCTTCTCCATCAACGAGGCTACCGAACTGGACAGAAAATTGATATTCTTCTCCGGAGCAATCCTGCTTACCAGTCCCACTACAATGGCATCATCCGGTATTCCCAGGGACTGCCTGAGTTTTTTTCCATGCCCTTTTCTGAAAAACTCCACATCAATTCCGGTAGGCACTACGTCTATTTTTGTTTCAACTCCCCGCCGTTCAAGCTCACCTGCCACTGATTCACTGGGAGCAAAAACCTGGTCTGCAAGATCGGCATACCCGGTGTAAAGTGATACTACAAATCTTTTCAACCCCTCGGAATCAGCAGGAACATAATGGGTATACCTTTCATAAAAAGTATGAAAAGTGTAAACCAGCCTGACATTGTACTTTGCAGCTATTCTCAGTGCAGTATCCCCGATAAGATAGGGGTGGTGAGAGTGGACAACATCCGGACGGAAATCTCTCAACAGGCTGGTCACTACTCCTGGGATGGGAAGCTGGACAGAAAAATCACTGCCATTGAAATTGGGAATAGCCGGAACGCGGACCACATCCTTTTCCTGCTCGGTTTTTTGCCTGTACCGGGGGCATACAACTACCACCCGGTGCCCCAGATTCCGGTATTCCTGGGAGAAGCTCTCTACAGAACGGCTTACTCCCCCTACCATAGGCTTGTAGGTATTGGTCATCATCAAAATATTCATATTCTGTCCCCTTCCAGCTCCAGTTCCACAATACTCCGTCCCTCCTGTGCCGGTATACTGCGGTATCCGGGAATGCAAACTTCTATTTCCGGCTGGGTGCGGTGCCATTCTGCATCCCAGGAAACAATTATTTTGTTCTTTTCAATGGAAATATTCAGGGTTATGCTCCCCATGCGGGTGGGGGCAGGCCCAAAACGAATACTTTCCCTGTTTTCCAGCCAGGATATTTTAACCCCTGAGCATAGAACAAGTCTCCCCTCCTGCTCCTCCCGCACAAAGCAGTTTCTCAGCATCATAACCCACTCTGCTGCTGCCCACACATGCTGACCGTCTCCCATACATCCGGACCCAGTCCAGGGGTGGATCGCCTCAGGCCACTGCCCGGTGGGGGAAGCAAGCCCCGCCACTCTATCTACCAGTGCAAAAAACCGGCTGTCGCCGGCTCTCATCATTACCTGTGCTGTATGGAGGGTAAGATAGGGGTTTATACCAGAGTGGCTTATATCATGGAAAAATCCGTTCTGCATAAAGCAGTTTTGCATCAGGTAGTCTACCGTATCCAGCAGACGGCTGTCGCGCGGTCCAAAAATAAGAAGCGGATGGCCGGCTGACAGGCTGCCCACCGAACCGCTGTCCAGCCTCCGATAGGGGGATGCGGGCATGGCTTTCCGGCCTATTCTGGATGAAGCCCTCTCCAGGCTTTTTTCTATGCATTCCAAAAGGTCCTGTTCTTCCTGCTCAAACTCCTCTGCCTCCTCTGCATAGCCCAGCATTTCCATCATATGGGCTGCCCCTCTCAACCCTGCCACACTCCAGAAGTCGTCCCAGTAGTAGTAGTCAGATGTTCCCAGGTGCTCTGCGCTGAAACCAGGGGGAAGAAGACCGGCATGGGGAGAGGTTCTGTGCTCGGACAATCGCTTTCTCTGTATCCATTTTGCTGCACGCCGCACAGCCCTGGCCCACTCCTGCGGGGGCTTTTTTCCGGCAAATCTGCAGTATGTTTCCATTGCCCACAGCACCTGCCCATTGGAGTCCCACTCTCCTTCCTGGGAAACAAAATAGCCGGAAGCATGCTGCAAACATACAAACCTGTTAAGAAGACCCTCAGCCCTGTCCAAAAACCCCGCACACATCAGTGCATAGGTGATAATTGCAGCGTCCCTGAACCAGAACCTTTTATACGTATAACACCCGGCATACACCTCCCCAGGAGTATGGAGGACCAGGGTTCTGAGTGCGGCTTTATACAAAAACCGGTACTGCTTGCCAGGTACCTCCATCCGGCAGCGGCCGTTTAGGCTTTTTTTCCAGGTTTCTTGGGGTGAAATGGAGCCGGTTTTTGCTTCCGAAAGAGGCACTGTTGCTGTTACTTCAGTCTTGCTCCCCGGAGTCAGACCAAACAGGGCTGCACCGGTGGCCATTCCTACCCTGCAGGTCTCTTCACAACCCTCAGCTGGAAAAAGCTCCCCTGGAGGCAGATGGTGAAACACATCTCCCTGCTGATAATTGGAAAACCTGTACTGCTGTGGAGCAGTATTAAAAAAAAGCGACTGGGTACGATTTACGGTAAATCCATGCACACCGTTGGGTGAACGAATGTGATGTATAAAACTTACTCCTTCGGGATTGCAGGGCCTCACTGATACTACCAGCCAGGCACTGGAGCCGGAATACCCCCAAAATGTGACCCGGCAGCATAGCTTGTGGTCTTCCAGAACTGCTTCCGCCTGCACCTCCAGTACCATACCAGGTACCTTTGCTTCTGTTATTACCCTGATATTTCCATTTTCCCCCATATCGAGTTTCTGTGATACTCCGGCAGCCCGGGAAGGCAAAAGCACCTCTCCTGCCGATGTAACAATCCAGGCATCTATGCTCCAACTGTCAAAGAAAGGCATCACCAGTCCCCTGGGATCAACCACAGGCATTTCAGAGAAACCAGGTATTCCCACTGCTGTCCAGTTTCGATTGGTAATATTTATGTGAGTAAGGGTAAATGCCCTGGGTATGAACGAGTCCTTGCGGGGGTTGAACTGCTGCTCAATCCAGTATGGCCATACCCAGTCCAGATTGTGCTGGATGGCCTGGCTGTTGATAAGCCCCCTGGCCTGAAACAACGCCCCTGCCCTGAGGAGCTCCATGGGGGCCATCACCTCTGAAGGCTGGGCAAAGCTCCTGAACCGTGAGAAAAGACTCAGCGGATCGATAAATCCCCTGGAGCGGGCTGCCCTCTTGATTATAAATCTCCATGGAAACCATTTTAGCCACATACTATGTACCAGACCCCTTTAATATTTTTCAGTAAACAGCTGTTCATTGAAAATATATATAATCTTTGCCAGGAAATATTGCGCTCGGAGCAGCCCTCCCCTATAACCTTAATTTCCAGGGTTGAATCCGTCAATCAAAAGGGTTACAGGACCTAATAGTAAACTCAATTTTATGTTGTAGGAGATGGGTTTTCATTTTATAATAACTGTAAGCCCCGAATAAAATACTCCGCAGATGGAGTGAACTCAATTATTAGTCATGTGAAAGGGCTGGACATGCCTCTGTTTTTTTATATCGATGACAAGCTTAATTTTACTACTGAAGTTATTCTCACCCCTGAATTTTTACAAATGAACATAGCCGAGGTTCTCAATAATATTACTGGAACAGGTGCAAAAATTAAAAAGACGTATGCCGTGCTGGTTGCCGGTGGAGGAAAAATAAGAGGCCAGGAAAGAACCATGCTGGTTGAGGGCCTGGACAGGCTGTTTATGCTGATACTTACCCTCCGAAGCAAATTGGGCCAGAACCTTCCCCGGCAGATATTGTCAAATATCAACCTTAACTTCAGGGTTTCCTGGGATTTAAAACATCATAATAAGTACACCGCACAGGGCAGACTGGAACCTCCAGACCTGTTCGGAATAGAAAGCTTTAACAAGGGTTACCAGTACCTAGTTTTAAACAACATTAAAGAACTCCTTGTGAAATACAAGGAATTCCTGGCTGACGAGAATGTTGATGTGGAAAAAGCAGAGGCTCTGTACAGAGGTCTTGATGATATATTTTACGATATCATGGTGGTAAGGTATAATGTTCACAACCTGCTTATTGATACATGAAGTGTGCAGTAGTAGTTTAAACAATTTTTTATATTTCCTCCATTTTTAAGTAGCCATTTCATTCCCAAAAGAAATAATTTAAGGACAACTAAAAACTTCCAGGAGAAGACTCGAATGGATGCCATCAGAATAATACCGTGCCTGGACATTAAAGACGGAAGAGTTGTAAAAGGAGTGCATTTTGTAGACCTGAGGGATGCAGCCGACCCTGTGGAAGCTGCAGCAGCATATGAGCGGGGGGGAGCAGATGAGCTGGCTATGCTGGACATAACCGCCACTGTGGAAAAAAGAAGGACCATTTTCGATCTTCTGGAGAAAGTGTCCCGGGCCGTTTCGATACCTGTTACCATAGGCGGAGGTATTAAGAGCTGCCAGGATATCGAACAGGCCCTGGCTTCAGGGGCCGGTGGTGTTTCCATATCCAGCGCTGCCTTCAGGGACCCCGACATGGTAAAACAGGCGGTGCAGCAGTTCGGCTCCAGGAGGATCGTGGTGGCCATAGATGCTGATAAAAACCCCTCCTTTCATTCAGGAAGGGAAGTATACATAGACGGGGGGCGTACCCCCACCGGAAAGGATGCGGTGGAGTTCGCCAAACAGATGGCAGATGCTGGTGTCGGCCAGATACTCCCCACCAGCAAAGCCACTGACGGAACTAAAAAAGGCTATGACCTGAACCTGACTCGCTCCATTGCCGATGCCACCGGCCTTCCGGTCATTGCCAGTGGAGGTGCAGGGAAACTGGAGCATTTTTATGAAGCAGTGACCGAAGGCCGCGCCCAGGCCCTGCTGGGAGCATCGGTATTTCACTTCGGAATATTCACTATCCGGCAGGTAAAGCAATACCTGCATCAGAAAAATATCAAGGTACATATGTAGAGTACATATTCCAGGAGCTGGTATCCAAAGAGTTTTAACGGAGGCTTATTGCATGCCCAGACGAAATGACATTAAAAAAGTAATGATCATCGGATCAGGACCCATAATAATAGGGCAGGCCTGTGAGTTCGACTACTCGGGAACACAGGCCTGCAAGGCTCTCAAGAAACTTGGCTACGAAATAGTGCTGGTGAACTCCAACCCGGCCACCATCATGACCGACCCTGAAATGGCAGATTCAACCTATATTGAACCTCTGAACGCAGAAGCCCTTGAGCAGATAATCCAGAAGGAGCGCCCCGATGCTCTGCTTCCCAATTTGGGAGGACAGTCTGGATTGAATCTCAGCTCCGAACTGGAGAAAACCGGAGTGCTGAAAAAGTATGGAGTCAGGATAATCGGCGTAGAAATAGATGCCATCAAGCGCGGAGAAGACCGAACCACCTTTAAACAGACCATGGCCCAGCTTGAGCTGCCCACCCCCCGGAGCAGGGCAGTGTACAGTGTTGAGGAAGCAAAACAGGCGGCCCATCAGCTGGGCTACCCGGTAGTAGTCAGGCCCGCCTACACCCTTGGAGGAACAGGAGGGGGATTTGTATACAATGTGGACGAGCTGGAAGTGATTGCCAGCAGGGGTATTGCTGCCAGCATGGTGGGCCAGGTGCTCATAGAGGAGTCAGTAC
The DNA here is from genome assembly GCA_048622675.1 of Spirochaetota bacterium. Lineage (GTDB taxonomy): Bacteria > Spirochaetota > B62-G9 > B62-G9 > DRHN01 > JBMCUI01. The sequence goes on from JBMCUI010000005.1 coordinate 10,988, forward strand.
TGGGCTGGGAAGAGCTGGAGCTGGAAGTAGTGAGGGACTCCAAAAACCAGATGATTACGGTATGCTTTATTGAAAATGTGGACCCCATGGGGGTCCACACCGGTGATTCCTTCTGCACCGCTCCCATGCTCACCATCGCCCCTGAACTTCAGAAAAACCTCCAGGAGTACGCATACAGAATAGTGGAAGCGATTCAGGTTATAGGAGGGACCAATATTCAGTTTGCACATGATCCCGAAACAGGAAGGGTGGTGGTGATAGAGATAAACCCCAGGACCTCCCGGTCTTCAGCCCTGGCCTCCAAGGCCACCGGGTTTCCTATTGCCCTGATTTCTGCAATGCTGGCTGCAGGGCTGACCCTTGATGAAATACCATACTGGCGGGAAGGCAGCCTGGACAAATACACCCCCTCCGGAGATTATGTGGTGGTAAAGTTTGCACGGTGGGCATTTGAAAAGTTCAGAAATGCCCAGGACAAACTGGGTACTCAGATGAAGGCAGTAGGTGAAGTAATGAGCATTGGAAAAAATTATAAGGAGGCTTTTCAAAAGGCCGTCCGCTCCCTGGAAACAGGAAGGTACGGACTGGGATTTGCAAAGGACTTCAATACAGAGTCTCTAGACCAGCTGATGGAGATGCTGCAGGACCCTTCCAGTGAGCGGCAGTTCATTATGTACGAGGCCCTGAGGAAGGGGGCCACTGTGCAGCAGCTCCATGAAAAAACCCGGATAAAACACTGGTTCATCTCTCAGATGAAAGAGCTGGTGGAGCTGGAGGAAGAAATATTACAGTACCGGGGAAGGGGGCTTCCCGAGAAGCTGCTGGCACGGGCTAAAAAGGACGGATTTTCAGACAACTACCTGGCAGGCCTGCTGGGAGTTCACGAAAAGCACATTCGAAGCAAACGAATCCAGCTGGGGATTACTCAGGGCTGGCATCCGGTTCCGGTAAGCGGAGTGGAAAATGCAGCCTATTACTATTCCACCTACAATGCTCCCGATATTACCCCCACCAGCAGTAAAAAGAAGGTAATGGTCCTGGGTGGAGGGCCCAACCGGATAGGCCAGGGAATAGAGTTTGACTACTGCTGCGTACATACCGCTTTCGCTCTCAGGGAGGAGGGCTATGAAACCATAATGGTGAACTGCAACCCTGAAACTGTTTCTACAGATTACGATACATCCGACAGACTTTACTTTGAACCACTTACTGTAGAAGACGTGATCAGCATTTACCATAAGGAAAACCCGGAAGGTATAATAGTGCAGTTCGGAGGGCAGACTCCACTGAACATCGCAGATGAGCTGTCCCAGGAGGGGGTAAAAATACTGGGCACCTCCCCGGAAACCATTGACCTTTCCGAAGACCGGGACAGGTTCGGACAGATGATGAAAAACCTGGGCATACCCATGCCTGAATCAGGAATGGCCTTTGACTTCAACCAGGCACTGGAAATTGCCCGGAAAATAGGTTATCCTCTGATGGTCAGGCCTTCCTATGTACTGGGTGGGAGAGGAATGGAAATAGTACACGACGAACAGATGCTCCGCGAATACCTGGCAGCAGCAGTAAAGGTTACCCCTGACAGGCCCATCCTCATAGACAAGTTCCTGGACAATGCACTGGAGGCAGAAGCGGATGCCATCTGTGACGGCGGTGAAGTGTTTGTCCCGGCAGTAATGGAGCACATCGAACTGGCAGGTGTACATTCGGGTGACTCAGCCTGCGCTATTCCCCCGCCCAGCATACCATCCGCACATATACAGACCATTCATGAATACACCACCAAAATAGCCAGAAAACTGGATGTAGTGGGGCTGATGAACATCCAGTACGCTATAGCCGGAGATGTAATCTACGTACTTGAGGCAAACCCCAGGGCATCCAGAACTGTGCCTCTGGTATCCAAGGTATGCGGCGTTTCCATGGCCAGAGAGGCAACCAGGCTGATGCTGGGAAAAAAACTTTCTCAACTGGGCCTCAAACATCGTCCCATACCCCACTTTGGGGTAAAAGAAGCGGTATTCCCCTTCAGTATGTTCCCTGAAGTAGACCCTCTGCTGGGACCTGAAATGCGCTCCACCGGTGAAGTGCTGGGAATGGCAAGTTCCTTCGGGCTGGCTTTCTTCAAAGCTCAGGATGCAGCGGGCCAGACCCTTCCACACAGGGGTACAGTGCTGATCAGTGTTTCTAGAAGAGACCGCCCGGCTGTTCTGGAGGTAGCAAAACAGTTTGCTGAACTGCAGTTTAAAATAATTGCTACTCAGGGGACCATGGAGTTTTTACAAACCCAGGACATTACCTCCGAGCTTGTATTCAAGCTGCATGAAGGCAGACCCAATATCGTGGACCATATAAAAAACCGGGACATACATCTGGTAATCAACACCCCGGTGGGAAAGATGAGCAAATACGATGACTCATATATCCGGAAAGAAGCGGTAAAACACCGAGTCCCCTATATAACCACTCTTTCAGCCGCCCTGGCTGCAGCCAGAGGTATTTCCGCCTACCGGGAAGGTACTGACGGAGTACGCTCCCTGCAGGAGTACCATGCTGACATAAGGTAGCACCTTCTTCCAGTGCCCAACCCCATCAGGACCGCAAGGCAGCAGTATGCCTCTGTGCACAGATCACTTTGTATTTTATTGCCATTGACTCAACTGTTAAACAAAATTAATGTTCACTATATATTTTCCAATTACTTTTAAGGTTACAGTAATACCAATAGCATCCGGCAATACCAATGTTCAGCCCCAAGGAAAACTTCCTGAGACCCCTGAAATATGCAGCTGCACTTCCAATCATATTCTTTATCGCGATAATTGTTATTTTGCATATGAGAGCTCCAGGAGAGGTATACCATCCGTTTGTTCTGTTCGGGGTAATGAATGGCATTTTTGTAGCAGGAATACCTTTTGCAGTGGCTTATCTGGCAGCCAGAAGCTACCTTATCAGCGGTCTTCCCAGCATACTGTTTCTGGGGTGCGGGGTCCTGTGCTTCGGACTGGGAAATTTTTTCCCATTATTCGTACTGGAGCTCAACAGCGGAATAAATGCCGGTGTGACCATTCATAACTGCGGGATGCTCACAGCCTCTATTTTTCATACTCTCAGCGCGGTATTTATCTCCAGGGAAGTTTTATCCGGTGCCAGGTCCCTGAAGAACAAAGAAAAAACCCTGACTGTTATGTACACCGCTTCTGTACTCATATTGGCTCTGGTTCTGGCCGGAACACGGGTGGGAGCAATACCTATTTTTTTTATCCAGAACCAGGGTCCCACCCCGGTGAGGCAGCTCGTTTTGACCTCCGCCATAATCCTGTTTACCTTTTCCACTCTGCTGTTTGCAGGTATTTTCTTCAGGACCTTTATAGATTTTATCTACTGGTATTCACTCTCTCTCACTCTTATAGCCATTGGGCTGGCGGCAGTCCTTCTGGCAAAAAATGTGGGAAGCCCTCTTTCCTGGGCAGGGAGGTCTGCTCAGTATACAGGGGGGATTTACTTTCTGGTATCGGTAATAAAGACCCAGAAAACCGCCCGTGTAAAAAACATCCCCTTGGAGAAGGCCCTGTCCAGGTTCTTCAGGGAGGCTGAGGTAAACTACCGGATACTGGTCAACACCTCCACCGATGCAATAATTTCTTTCAACAGGGAAGGACGGATCATTCTGTGGAACCCTGCAGCAGAAAAAATATTCGGCTACACCCTTACCGAAGCCTCCAGCCTGAGCCTGTTTGATCTGGTAGCCAGCAGGGACCGGTTCCAGAAAATATGGGACAGCATCACTCATCTGGCATCACAGAAAAGCGGGTTTTTCTCCAGAAATTCGGTTCAGATGGATCTGAGAAAAAAGCAGGGCACCCTGATTTCAGGCGAGCTTTCCTTCTCTGTGAGGAAAACTCCTCACCAGTGGACCGGTACAGTAATTATAAGAGACATTACCAGGCAAAAACAGGCAGAACAGGCATTGAAAGAGGCATATGATGAAATGGAAAGACGGGTGTACCAGAGGACCAGAGAACTGGCAGCAGCCAATTACCAGCTTAAAAAAGAAATCGAAGAGAGAAAACAGGTCCAGGATGCCTTGCAGAAATCCGAAAAGAGGCTGCGAAGCCTTTCGGCCAAGCTCATTACTGTTCAGGAAGACGAAAGAAAACGAATATCAAACGAGCTGCACGACAGCATCAGCCAGTCCCTGGCAGCGGTAAAGTACAGTATAGAAGATGCAATAGCCAAGGCGGGCAAAAACACCCCGGTGTCCAGGGCTCTGGAGCCGGTCATTGCTATTTTGCAGCAGACAGTGAAAGAAACCCGCCAGATTATAAAAAACCTGCGGCCTTGCACTCTGGATAATCTGGGGCTTATTCCCACCATTTCATTGTTATGCGAAGATTTCAGGGAAATATACTCTGCCATCCATGTTGAACAGCATATAAACATCGATGAAAATGATATTCCGCTCCCCCTGAAATTGGTGATTTACCGAGTAATTCAGGAAGCACTGAACTGTATTGCAGCTCACAGCAACGCAGACAATGTGGATGTATATCTTGGCAGAAACAACCGCACCATCCAGCTGACCATTAAAGAAAACGGGTCAGAGAAGAACATAGCTGAAATGCTTGATCCGGAAACAGCTGCCAGAAGGGTACCATCGAGTATTAAAGAGCGGACAGAGTTTTCAGGAGGACAGCTGGATGCAGAATATCTCCCGGGACAGGGTACCGCCATTAATGCATTATGGCCCTGCAGTAGCACCAGCAACAGGAAATAGGTGCCTGTGAGCCTTCTTCATCATTGTTTTCATGAAAATATACTACTTAGGGCCTCATAAGATTATCTCATTGAAACCCTGATTAAAATGGTTTATACTTGATAGTAGTCTGAAGTACCATAACTGTTATTCTTTAATGGGAACTAACAGTAAGGTGTATACTACCTTCACCACCTGGACGGAATTGTAAAAAATGCCCAGAAAACCTGACAAAGTAGGAAAATATGAAATAATTGAACGAATCGCCCGTGGAGGAATGGGGGCGGTTTACCAGGCAAAACATCCCACCCTGAACCGCTATGTTATCCTTAAGAAACTCACTCTCAAAGGGGGACGGGAGATTATAGAAAGGTTCAAAAGAGAAGCCTCTTTGATGATAGATTTCAGAAATGACCACATAGTCCAGGTATATGATCACTTCCGGGAAGGCTCCTCATACTATATAGCAATGGAATATGTGGATGGTATAAGCCTCCAGGAACTCATCCGGCAGAAAGGGTACTTATCGGAACAAGCAGCGCTCCTGATTTTCTACGAAGCCTGCAAAGGACTAAAGTATGCTCATGATAAGGAGGTAATCCACCGGGATATAAAACCTGCCAACATACTGATATCCAGGACCGGAGAGGTCAAGCTTACAGATTTTGGCATTGCCACCTCAAAGGAGGCCAGCCAGGAGGGGCTCACCTGGACTGGAACTACTCTGGGCACTCCCTGCTATATGTCTCCAGAACAGATTTCCGATACCAAGAAGGTAGACCACAGGACTGATATATACTCTTTGGGAGTTGCCCTGTATGAAATGTTGACCGGAAGAAAACCATTTCCCACTACTTTCAGCTCCGAAGCTGTGGAGAGAATAAATAAATCTATATACACTCCTGTGCGTAAACTGAACCCCCATGTCCCCCTGCTGCTCAGACGCATAATAAAAAAAACCATGAATCCGGCCATACATAAACGGTACCAGGACCTCCAGGAGGTGCTGGACATACTCTCCAGGCATGCTCGAAAATACGGTGAACATCCGGAAATAAAAAAAAGAATAATGAATTACATCTCCCAAGAAAAACCTGATATGGAACCTCAGGCTGCCCCCACAAGGAAAATAAGCAGGTCACTGCTGAAACTCCCCATGGCAATTACCCTGGCAATAGCTCTGGTGGTGGTACTGGGAATCGGAGGGGTGGTTTTTTACCGGAAAGGCTGCTACTTTGAGTTTTTCAAAAATGAGCAGTACGGAAGTATTGAAATTACAGCAAACATTCCAGAGGATTATTTCAAGAGCCCGGACAAGGTATACTCGCTTGCACACCTGACCCACCTGGATAATCAACAGAATAAACAGGTGTATACCTTTGAATTGGACCCCACCTTCCGTAACCCGTTCCTCTCCCTGCTCCCCTTTCTGCACTCCGAGCATCAAAACGGGGAACCACTTTTTACTACCGGGCGGATTTATCTTCCGGAAGGCAACTACCACCTGGAGCTGTACCTGGAAACCAAAAAATACTGCAAAACATTTCTTCTCTACCCCCGCGTGGCCCAGAAACAGCACCCCACCTCCAGGGAGCAGAAAACACTGCGGTTCGAGATGAAGGAGGCTCAATCAAGACCAATCACCTTAACCGCCATGGTCTACGATTCATCCACGGGCACTTCCCTTTATGACATGGCAGAGATTTCCTTCTACCTGGAAGACGAGCAGAGATGGATTGACTGGAAGCGGTTCAACCGCAGCAGTATGCTGAAAAGGTATCTGGCCCAGCACCTAAAATCAGGAAGGACCTACACCTTCAAAATCGATGCCTCTTCCTACTATCCTGCTACCATACGCCATTATGTGGAAAAACATATAACAAGCGCCCAGGTGGAGGCAGGTCTTGTAAAAAAACCGGGTACACTGGTTATCGAAAGCAATTTCCCGGGCATGGATATTCTGATCAACGATAAACCAGAGGGGTATGTGGGAGGCAGACAGAAAAAATTTCTCACCTACGGAGAGACCCTGAAAGGGGAAAAAGACTTCAGCCTGCCGCCGGGCCGGTACACTCTGACCATTAAAAAGTCGCCCTGGAAAACTCAGAAGCACCGGTTTGAAATCACATCAGAAGAAACCACCCGGATAACTGCCAACTATGCAGAACAGGACAAGAAGATAACCATTACCGAAGCAATCAGCTACTAATACAAAAAACCAGCTGATGCTTGCCGGCAACCAGGACCGTGCTGCCCGGGTTCAGCCCAGGCTGTACCGGGAGTGTTCTGCCTGATTTCCACCTGAGCCGCCATACTACCATTGCAGCCGCCTAACGGCCGGCCTCGGCCCGGGAGTGTTTTACCTGATTTCGACCGCTGTTCTTGGCACGATAAAGGGCCCTGTCTGCAGCCTTCACCACCTCTGAGATACTCTGAGAAGCACGGTCCCTGCAGGACACTCCGCAGGAAATGGTGACATCGATATTTCTACCGTCCCAGGTTATGTTCATACTCTCCACTTCCCTGCGCACCTTTTCCATTACCGGTACCACCTGAGATGTCTTCTTTCCCGGGAAAAACACCGCCATCTCTTCACCACCGTACCTGCACACAATACCCCGCGGCACCACCGATCTTCGAGTGGTCTGTGCAACATCAAACAGGACCCTGTCTCCCGCCTGGTGCCCGTATGTATCGTTGACCTGTTTGAAATGGTCGATATCTATCATAGCTACACCAAACGGCACCGAAGTATCGGTATTTGACTGTTCATTAATTATACGGAAGCAGTAGTCCCTGTTGTAGACCTGCAGCAGGGGGTCATAGGAAAGACGGTGGTCCATCCTGGAAATCCAGTGAAACAGAACACCCGATGCAAGATAAACCGGAACCACCGCAAAAACCATCTGCTCAAAGGAACGGCTTTGATGCATAAACAGCGGCAAAAACCATACTACAGCAAAAAAAAGTGAACACCCTGATGCCAGTCCGCCCAGAAAAAACTCGTTCCGCATCACCACCAGGCTTAACAATAAAATCAATCCCATTACTGCACCCGGCACCCATACCGGAGCAAATGGAAAGCCGGTTTTGCCATGCTCCTGGAAACTGGTCCATATCAGGGGGAGTGTATAAAACCATCCCAGCAGCAGCAGTTCAAGTACCAGGATGCTTCTGGAAAACCTTTTGGTGGTACGGTACTTGGCATAAGAGGGCAAAAGTACTATCAAAAGCCAGTTAAATAAAATGAGCAGCTCCAGCAGAGAAACCTGGGTATGGGGGTCTTTTCCAAACCGGGTAAACAGTATATAGGCAACACCGGTCAAACCGGTAAGGTAGCCTGACAGGTATACCTTTAAATTCTGCACTCTTGGGTAGGAAAAGTGGCCAATAAAAAACACCGTAGCTGAAACAAAACAGGTAATTACAGGAACAATCACTTTGTAGATTACAGGATATGAAGAGGATGGATAAAGGGATATAAAAAGGTACACTCCCAGCATTACCACTGGTGAGAAGAAAAAAATTATAAATCCCCATCGTGATTTTTTCAAAGCCATATTTTGAACATATTTTCGGTTACATTCAGCTCTGAATTAAGTTCATGCATACACGTTCTGCATTCTCCTGTCTATTCCGGTCCTTCTGTCCAGGCCTGAGCGTCGCTCAACTCCTGTTCTCCTGTCCACACCTGAACGCCGCTCATATTCCACTTTGAGTCTTATATTTCTTCTCTCGATGCCCGACCTGCGCTCCAGGCCGGACCTTCTCTCCATACCTGAACGTCTGTCTATCCGGCTTCTCCGGTCACCTTTATTTCTGGCTTCTGAAGCCATAACTCCTCCTTTGCAATTTCACTCAAAAGTGGTGAATTTTTCTTTTTTTGCATTGCAAACCGGACATTTGTCAGGAGCATCTCCTTCCAGAGTATATCCACACACTTCGCACACCTGGATTGCTCCCAGCTGCACATCACTGCCGGAGTCCACTGCTTTTTTTGCTTTTTCGTAAAGAGCCCTGTGCTCCTTCTCTGTCTGGTATGACCATTCAAAACTCCTCCGGGCATCCTTTTCTCCCTGAAAATCGGCTGTTTCAATGTAAACCGGATACATTTCTTCTATCTCAAAGCTCTCTCCTGCAACGGCCAGCTCCAGGTTCTTGGATGTTTTTCCTGGGCCAAATGCCCCCATGCTGTCGGCAACAAATCCTCCATCCAGGTGACCTAACACCCGGTAATGGTCACCGGCGTGGATATACTCTGCATGCGCCACTGCCTGGAAAAGCCTGGACACATTGGGATACCCTTCCCTGCTGGCCTGACTGGAAAAATGCAGGTACCGCATGTTGGCCATGCTCTCACCGCCGAATGCATTGATCATATGCTGCTGGGTCATTTGTTTCATGATATTTCCTCCATTTAAAATGATTTGGGTGTAACTCTTTCTGGTTGACCAAAATCAGGCAGCATTTTCTAATTCGCTCCT
>JBMCUI010000006.1:0-18999 GCA_048622675.1 Spirochaetota bacterium
GGACCTCTCTCTCAAGTAATTTCTCTGCCATCCCCCTTAGTTTCTGTTCGTCCATAGACCCCCCTTATTTTTCAATTTCAGAATCAATTTCTTGCTGGTTTTTTAAAAAATCTATAACCTGTTCTAATTTAAATCGTTTTACTCTGCCGATCTGTATGTATGGTAATCGTCTACCCTTCGGTAGGTTTTTACTTGTAAGCCTGTAAATCATTTGCTTACAAAGTTTTAATCGATTTGCCAGTTCATCGACCGTAAGTAACTCACCATTCATTTAAGTTCCTTTCGTTTTTTAATGGTTTCATTTATAGTTTAATATAATAAAATATTACTATAAAGTCAACTATAATTTGTTTGATACAATACTATCTATTTTGTCAAGTAATAAATTAAATAAAATGCTTAATAGAGATGAGAACAAAGAGAGTATATTAGGGAAGGGTTACTTTCTTGGTATGCTTATACTTTTCCTATAATTCTTTTTATTTAATAAATTATCTAATTTAATAGCACAATCTTTGAGTGTATCATCGTTGATATGAGTATATATATCGGTTATTGCTGTGCCTTTGCTGTGTCCAGATAGATACCTTGTTATGTGTTCAGGAAAGTGAAGACGGAGAAGTGTAACAAAACTGTGTCGAATACTATGAAAAGAAGTATCCGGTAGTTTTGTTTTCCTTAATGCCCTTTTTAGCTGGTATTTGATAAAACCGCTTTTATTCAGGACTTTACCATTACTTTCAAATACCAGATCATTAATGCTCTGCACTTTCTTATTTGCTCTATAATTTGCCAGTACATTTCTCAAAGTGTTGGTCATGTACAGTTTTCTGAATCCAGCCCTTGATTTTGGTTCAGTTTCAATGTTTTCTTTACCACGCTGGTATATCGTACGTCTAACCGTTATTATGCTTTTTTTAATGTTTACATCCTGCCACCTTAAAGCTATAAGCTCACCTAATCGCAAACCAGTATTCCACGCTGTAAGGAAAAAGGGATAATACTCATTAGAGATATTTTCAAGGATGTTATTCATCTGTTCAGGGGTAAAATGCAATTTCTCAAAGTACTTTTCTTTTAACCTGTGTTTCTTTAATACTGGATTAAACTCAATAATACGGTCTTCGGTTGCACTGGATAATATGTTGTGTAAAATAGCCAGGTGTTTATTTACCGATTTTTCAGACAGTTTTGGTGATTTTTCGTTCACATAAAACTCTACATCTGAGGGTATAATGCCTTTTAACATTTTATCACCAAAAAATGGTATTAAGTGTCTTGTTGAAATATCCACATAGCTATCATACGTTGAAGGTTTTAAATAGACCTTACGCCTTTCTAACCAGCCTTTTGCATAATCTTTAAACTTTATTTTTCCCCTTTCATAGAATTCAGCATACTTGACCGTTATATTGTCCAAAATCTTCTTTGCTTCTGTTTTGTTTACCGCACTTGTAGCTATATAATTTCTTTTACCTTTATAAGTCCATGCCACCCACCATTTATTACCACGCTTATAAATAGTACCTGATTTTAGCCTCCCCATTATTATTTTCTCCACTGGAAAGATAACCTCAATATATCACACCGACACGTTCTGTCAACATTTTTTTGTTACAGTATCGTTACAATTTTGGGGTTTAATTGCAATTATTGGCAGGGTAATAAAACGGTTGTTAATGGATAAGTTATTGATATAAAAGAAATAAAAAAATAGCCACCCATCGGAATCGAACCGATAACCTACGCATTACGAATGCGTTGCTCTACCGGCTGAGCTAGGGTGGCATTAAAAATTGCCGAGAGACGGAATCGAACCGTCGACACGCGGATTTTCAGTCCGCTGCTCTACCGACTGAGCTATCTCGGCACTCATTCCAGCAGTGTTAATGTAACAATATCTCCATCAAGAGTAAAATATTTTTAGGTAACCGAACCATCAACCTTCAAAAAAAGGAGCCACCTGATAGATGGCTCCCATATTTTTTGATTTTATTTTTATACCGCTATGCTGCTGGCCGATAAAAATCACTCATATATAACCTGCACCCCTGACCCAGGCTAGACCTTATTCCTGGGGGGTTTCAGTTATTGCATGCCGCATCTTGACCTTCTCTTTATTTCTCAGAATCTGCAGTATGGCCAGCCTTCTGATTTCTGCAGCCCTTTTGGCTTCTTTTCTTTCCTGCAGTATTCCCCATACCTCTTCATCATTTATGTCCCTCTCCACCCTGAGCACTGCCAGATCGTAAACCATCTGTACATCTTTTACATAGGTTACAAAATCTCCCCCTATCTGGCTTCCGTGCCTGTAGATGTAAAAAGAATCAAACTTAATAGAGGGCATCATCTGCGGATACATAGGAGTTTTTCTCAGATCCCGTTGTTTGACATCGGTGACATAATTGGGATTTTCCCAGGTCAGAGTTCTCCATCCGTCGAAATCCAGATATCCCATAAAGACTTCTCTCCTCTGAGCCTGCTCATCCGCAAGGTTGAGTGACAAGCCATAGGGAAAATTTCTTCCTGCTACCCTGACTGAAACAGATTTGATGGTACCCACATTCCTCAGAACTCCTTTGTTGAGAAACTTGCCTCCTTCTTCTCCTTCTCCTTCTGCCTCCTCATAGAAGGGAATGGAAAAAGGCGGTGCAATTTTTCCCCATGCATTGAAAGGTGCAGTGGGAAAGCGGACCCTCGCTCCCAGTACTTCCCCATTCATTTGCTGACTGACAACCGGTTTACAATAGGAAAGCACTCTGTTTGCTACTGACGCAGACGAGGAAGAAAGTTCAATCATCCAGTTTTCTATACTCATATCCACTGTCAGGTCAGTAACCCCCTGCGGAAGAAGGCCCGGGTATTCAGAGAAGTCCAGCTGAGTTCCTTCCAGCTGTGAAAAATCAATGAGCACCTGAGGTCCCCCTTCAATCTGCTGTTCCTGAGCAAAAACAGCTGCTCCTGGAACAATCATGGCCAATACTAACAAAAACGGTATTAATGTTCTCATTTTTAGAGCTCCTTTCGCCCTGAATGCTTTATTTTTAATTATATGCAATTTTTTTATCATGTCAAAAAAATCTCTTTAAATTCATATTATTTTCAGAATAAAAATTTTAGTATCATATCAGTAAAGAAATTCTCAACGTTTTTATCGGTATATTTGACCATTAACTTTAACATTTTTTGATTATTCTCCTGCTTATTGTGTATATAGAAACCAAATATTGTTCGGTGAGGTCCAATTAATACAGAAGTAATAGAATTAATACTGAAATGGACTGAAAAATGTATAGCTCAGACAGAAATTGTTGAATGTATTTACCGGTTCTATCCCTTCAACCAGTATTTTTACACCATCCAGGTTGCTGATGTTGAGCAGAATTGAATCTACAATAGAGCCCATTGCCAGTGAGGGATACCTGTGTAAGGAATTAATAAGCTTCCACCCAAAAGATATATATACAATACCCTGGTCAACCACGATCTGTTGTATCTCGATGGTTGGATCAAATATTCTCTCAAATTGGGGATCAACAGGGCCGGAAATGAGTTCCTTTAGTATCCAGAAGACTTTCTCATTTACCGATTTCCCCTGCGGAATGAGGGTATGCTGCACCACCAGTTGATTGCTTTTATTGCTTTTGAAGAACAGCTTGACCCTTTTCTTCTGCCTGGAGTTAGCAAAACTTAAAACCAGGGAGAAAACAAAAAAACCCACCAGTGCATATAATATATATTTTTGCAGCAACCTGTTTTCCATTTTGAAAACAGGATAATACCAATTTTTAAATTGTCAAGCACAACAACTGAAACCGTACAGTAATTATCTGGTGAAAGCCCTGGTTCTATTGAATGTGTCTACAAAATCATCAATTCCCAGGGCTATCCCCCTGGCAATTTTATACTGGTAATCCTCCCTCATCAGATTACGCGTCTCTTTTTTATTAGTAACGAACCCGATCTCCACCAGTACGGAGGGCATCTTCACTTCTTTCAGTACATAAAAAAAAGCGCTTTTTACTCCTCTGTTCTCAGTATACTTCCCGATAGAAACATTCAGCTGCTCCTGGATATATCCGGCCATCTACATGCTTTCCCTTCGGTATTCTATGTCAACTATTCGGTTAATGATCTCCCTCAGGTGCTGGTTATAATTCTCTATTTCAAATGCAAGTACCGAGTTTTCCATGGATGCCACATCCCTGGCCTGTTCACCAAACGGCTCCAGAGATAAAAAATAGGTTTCATATCCTTTTGCCTGTTCATTCAACCCCACATTGGCATGTATACTCACTAACACAGGGTTTTTTTCAGGGGGAACGCCGTTAGCAATTTGGCTTCTCTCCCCAAGTGAGACGAATCTGTCATCTTCCCTGGTCATAATTATTTCTTTGTTCCGGTACAGACGTGCCAGCTCATTTTTGATTTCTTTTGATACTCCCAGCACAACTTCTTTTTCCATCACACCATCTATTCCTATTCCACCTGGGTCTTTCCCTCCATGACCTGGATCAATTATAATAGTATGAATCTGATAATCAGAATCACTATTTTTGTATAATCTTTCCCTGCTCTGAGGCCTCTGGGGTCTGCTGCGCCCTTCACGGCCATCTGCCACACTGAAGCTACCCTCTCTATACACCCACTCCAGGCGTCTTTTATGCAGATACCGGATTATCAGGTCTACTCCATCTGATGGTACCAGGATCTGTCCCTGGTGGAACTTGACCTTTTTCCCCAACAGTTCCAATTTATCCTGGTGGTATACCTCGTGTGTGCCCACCATAAATATGACCCAATCTTCTTCTTTTCCTACTTTCAGCTTTCCGGTGGTGCAGTTAAACTGGTAGGCATAATCAAAATAATCAATCACCTGCACCAGAGGCACATAGTCGGGCTTTGGGTAGCGGGTCCTGCTGGAACCGGCCCCAAAAAGCATGGCTGCTGCCGTGACCGCGGCTAATAACAGCAATAATCTACACTTTGGTACCATAGTATTCAAAGGTATCTCCCAGACGGAATATTTTTGCAACAAGTCCATATGCCCTTTTCAGGACTTGGGGAACGCATCTCATACCCAACTTTTTATAAAATCTGTGCGGATGGACCCCGGTTATGCATACCTTTCTGGGTTTAAAACCGTGCAGGGCTAAAAATTTTTTCAAATTTCGGATGTTAGTATCAAAGAAGTGGTCATGGGGCCGATTCAAAATATAGTTTTTTCTGTCTGTAAGAAAGCTTATCCCCCCTCGGTTGGGTAGTGCCATAACCAGCAGTCCTCCATTTTTTAACAGAGTATATACTTTGCGGACAACCTCCTCAAAATGTGCAAAATGCTCAGCAGTGTACAAAAGGGTCACCACATCAAAAGAATCTTGTTGAAAGTTTACATCGGTAAATGAGCCGGTTATTACATCCAGTGCAAGTTTTTTTCTGGCATATCCGGAAGCATACTCAGAGATTTCCACACCTTTTGCTTTCCATCCTCTCTGCCTGGCTGCTTCCAGGAAAAATCCCAGCGCACATCCTATATCCAGAATTCTACCCCTGGATTTTTTCAGTTTTTCAATGATGGCAAGCCTCCGGTGGGCCATGCTGATTATGTTTTCCCGGTCTTCGATGTAGGTTTTTCCATATTGGTTCTTGTATTCTGAAAAAAAATACTCGCTGTTATGGTACCTGCTCCCCTCATCCAGCCTGTAAAGAAACAGGTCGCCACATCTTCTGCATTTGAACAGGGTGCCATATTTACTCCTGGCAAGAGATACATAGGTCTTGTGTCCAAAAAGACAGTCTCTCCGGCTTCCTTCCAGGGCTGCTGTTATAATTTGCACCACTCTATCCGTCCCCTTTCCATCCACCACTGTGGTACCGGCAGATGCTTTTTGTCTTAAAAGAGACCCGTTTTCAAGCAGTTCTCTGAGACGGCAGGCAACTTCTGTTTCATCAACTGCTCCCGGGTACCCCAGGTTAAAAACCGGCAGCCCTTCTGCCAATCGACTATGGTAAACACTCTGGTTAAACAGCACCACCGGTGTTTTTAAAAAGAAAGCCTCGTACATGGTCAATCCGAAAGAAGTAATAAGAACTCTGGCATTATTAATTAGCTGATGTATGCCGATTTTGGTATCTATAATGCCAGCATCAATTCCTTCCAGACTCCCGGCAAAGAAAGGCCCTCTAATTATAGTCGGCCTTATACCCATCCGGTTAAACACTCTGCCCAGGTAATGAGAAAGATTCCCGGGGTCCGATCCCCCGAAACTTATCAGCACTCCCTTTTTCCGGTCAAATGGGACACGTTTAAGCTGAACCACCCGCTCATCCAGTACCAGATATTGTGTACCGTTGAAGTTTCCATGCACCTGTCCAGGAACAGGAAGTGAATATATACAGGCATGGGAATACTTCCTTGCAGCTCCCAGGTCATCAATTGATACCACCGGGGCAATCCTGCACAGCTCCATCATCTGCTCTGTGGTGGTATCCCTCATATCAGAGACCACCAGGTCTACCCTCCCGGCCCCATTCAAACTGTTCAACACTTCATAATTACCTGCTACTTTTTTAACAGTTCCTGCTGTTTCCTGGCCAGTCCTGTACAGGTAAAGCATTGAAGCACAGTACTTTTTTACCCGGTCCATTATAGCAAGGCACCTCCGCAGGTGGCCCATTCCGTAGTCCAGACCTGCAGCTGTGCAGAACAGTACCCTAGGTAGTCTGTCAGGAGTTCGCATGGTCCCAGTATTCAATTACTTCATCCAATTTTATGGGTCTTTCCCGGTAAAGGTCCTGGTATATCTTCTTCATCCTTTTATAATCTTCCGGAGTATCAACAGTCAGCCTCACCTCAGGTCTTTTCAGGTGGTTTTCAGCAATGCCTTTTTCTATCAGATAGGTATCATCATGCTGGTAAATATATCTGGTTATATGCTCGCGCTGGTCAGTAGAAGTTGCCAGCCGTTCTATTTCCATCAGCACAGGACCACTTACCACCTCTACCCCGGTTCCATAGGGAAGACCCGGAAAGGTGGTGAGATCTGCACCGGAGGCGCGATGGAGCTCCAGAGTTCTGTCTATATAGTCTATACATACCAGTGGATTGTCTCCGGTGGCCCTGACCAGGTTTGCAATATTAAAACGCCTGACTGCCTGTGCAAACCGTCCCAGCACATCTTTCTCGCTACCGGTAATAATTTCTACACCATAATTTCTGGCAATGTCTTCAATATAGGGGAGGGTATCATCGGTGGTGGCCACAATCACCCCATTGGGCCTGCGGGCGGAACAGAGCCGGCTTAGAACATGATAAAATATCACCCCGCCCTTCAGAGGCAGAATAAGCTTGCCCGGCAGTCTCCTGGAGCGCAGCCTTACCTGTAATACTATGCAGTCCTTTTTCATTCCATAAAAAAGCGTTAAAAATTGAAACTATAGTATTCGTCACATACCCTACAATACTCATCGTAATTCCCATAGCAATGTTTTAGGTAAAATTGGTTTGCTTTTTCCCATACCTCCTCTATAGGGTGGTGAAGGAGGTTGCCCAGGTTGAAGTTCATGTTAATATCTTGTCTGCACCGAGGTACATCTCCAGTATTAAATACCACCATATCCCTGAGCAGATGCCAGCAGCACATCCTTTCCAGCGGCTCAAGATCAGCCGAGGACCGGTCAGGAAGAAGGCCCAGGTAAGAATTGTACTTTTGAATTATTACAGACGCCCCCTCCTTCTCCCAGATATCGAAAAACTGGAGCATCTGGTGCTGGTTTTCATGCATCTTCACCATCTGGACATACACATTATTAGGTCTACTGTCCAAAAGATAGCGTATATTTCTTTCAACCTTGCTGAGGCTTCCTGAATGGACCCTCTGGTAGACTTCCTGGGTTACTGCATCAACTTCAAAAACTATATGCAGATGATCTGAGCTAAGTCCGCATATGTAATCTGAAAAATCAGGTGTAAACAGATGGCCGTCGGTCTCCAGTATCAACTCCACCCCTTGAATAGAAAGAGTGTATTCTATAATGCTCTTAATGCTGGTATGCAGCAGCGGCTCTCCCAGATATGAGAATGCTACGTAAAAGTCCCCACAAAACTGTTTAAGCCCTTCAAGTATGTTTTTAAAAGCACCGATATCCATTTCACCCTTTTTCCTGGTAACATAACTCAGCGGCGAGTAGCTGCATATGCTGTTTACTTCAGTGGTAACTTCTATTTCTATATAAGCCGGCACAGTTCTGACAATTTGGGGCTGCTCATCCAGAAGCCTGCAGAACCTTTCATAGGTGCAGAAGAACCCCTCCTTTTCAACTACCCTCTCTGTCAGCATTGCGTTCCTTTTCAAGGAAGTGGACAGCTCCAGCCGCTTCATTTTCAAGTCACGGGGAGCAAAATATGTTTCCAGGTCAAATGAATTGATATCCTTTGAAAGCGCCCTAAATACCGAGTCTCTGCCCATCTCGGATGTATCATTACGGGAAAGGGAAGCCAGCTTCGGGAAAAGCTCTGTTTTTATAATTGCAGGAGCAAACCCGTAAGGAAAACCCTCTGGATAGGTGTACTCCGAAAACTCTCTATGGTGAGATGAAAGCATATCCCTGGTCACTTCCACATTGATAAGGGGGCTGTCCATGTACATATACACCGCATGATCATAATCCCTGAGGTTGTTGTAGATAACCATAAATACTCCAGCCGGCGTAGTATCTTCGGTTATTATCTTTCTGCATCCGGGAATTCTATCACTTATTTGAGAAAGGGTCCTGTCCGGGCCTATAATAAACATGTCCTGTGCAGGAAAAATTTGCTGCATTTTTTGAATAAGATTCTTGACAGGATCAAACGTTCCAATCTTTCTGGTCCACCTGCTGCCTTTTAAAATTGCATTAATTACCAGGGCTGTTTTCATAGAGCTTAACCTAAACCAAAAACCTCCTTTTGTCAAACACCTTTAGCCGGCTGAAACCTCCCTCATAATCCAAAAATTTCCTTCTTTTTTTCTGAAGATGTTATGATTGACAAGAACGGGAATATTTTTTAATCTTAAGCTATGAAATTGGAAAATACACTGAAGAAAAGAAACGTACTTACTGTAACAGAACTTACCAGGAATATAAAACATCTTCTGGAAAACAACCTGAATAATATCTGGGTAAGGGGGGAGGTGTCCAACTGCCGGACTCCCGCCTCCGGCCATACCTACTTTACCCTTAAGGATGAAAGTTCGGTAATAAGAGCAGTGCTTTTTCGAGGCTACCGAAACGGGATAAAGTTTGATATTGAAGATGGTATGAACGTAATAGCCAATGGAAATATTAGTGTGTTCGAAAAAAGGGGAGAATACCAGATTACTGTATTTAACCTCGAGCCTGAAGGCGTTGGGGCTCTGCAGCTGGCCTTCGAACAGCTCAAGCAAAAATTGATGAAAGAAGGTGTTTTTGATAAGGAACATAAAAAGCAGGTGCCGGCCTACCCCGATGTAGTAGGACTGGTTACTTCTGAAACCGGTGCAGCTATAAGGGATATGTTAAATGTGATAAAAAGAAGATACCATGGAGTAAGGCTGATACTTTATCCCGCCTCTGTTCAGGGAGAGAACGCAGCAGGTGAAATTGCAGCTGCCATACAAAAGGCCAACCAGCGCAGAGAGGTGGATGTTTTAATTGTCGGTAGAGGGGGCGGCTCCCTGGAAGACCTGTGGTCATTCAACGAAGAACTAGTAGCCAGGGCTATTTACAACTCCCACATACCCATAATCAGCGCTGTGGGCCACGAAATAGATTATACCATCAGTGATTTTACAGCAGACCTTCGGGCTCCTACCCCTTCCGCAGCTGCCGAACTGGTGGTTAAGAACAAAGAGGAGCTTCTGAAATGGTTCAGGGACCTGGCAGTAAGACTGTACGGCTCCATTGAAAGGATGGTAAGGCAGAAAAACGAGAGGCTTTCCCTCTACTCTGAGGAAAACCTGGTGAAAAAAATGACCTTCATCTTGAACCAGAAAATGATGGAGCTTGATGATGCCACCAGAAAGCTTGATGCCACCATGGATGCACTTATTTCCGAACTCACAGGAAGATTTGAAAAAACAGTAGGGCAACTGAATGCCCTCTCTCCTTTAAATACTCTGTCCAGAGGCTACGCCATAGTCTCTAAAATGCCCTCTGATAGACCGGTTTTTTCTGTAGACACCCTCCAGCAGGGGGACAACGTAAAAACCAGACTTAAAGATGGCAACTTTTTCAGCACTGTGAACCGAATTGAGAACATAAAATCGGATAAACCTGAAAAGCAATCACCTCCGGTTCAGGAAAAATCTCCTCAAAAAGGCCCTGGACCGGAGCCGGGACGGCGTTGAACCAGTAGTTTGAAATATAATCTTGGGGGAATTCCCATGGATGCCAATATAAGCTTTGAAAACGCCCTTAAAAGACTGGAGGAAATTGTAAAGCAACTGGAAAGCGGAGAAATAGAAATAGAAAAGGCTCTTACCCTTTTCGAAGAGGGGACCAGGCTATCACGGGTATGCTCCAGGAAGCTTTCCAGGATAGAGAAGAGAGTGGAAGTATTGAGAAAGGGCGAAGACGGCCAGGATGTACTGGAGCTTTTCCAGGGCCTGGATTAGGCAGAAACCGGGTATACATCTGCACCATGTATATAAACACCTGGATCTGCTGAAACAGGAACGCCTGTGTAGTATAGCGGGGTTGTAATATACACTCCAACCTGCCGATAATAAAGTAAACTCCGGAGCGGAGTATTATCATGAAGATAAGAACAAAGCTGCTTCTAGTTGTGCTCCCACTTATGATATTTCCTCTTGCTCTGGCCGGTATAACCTCATACATTTCTGCAAAAGAAGGTGTAACCAAGGTGGCCAGGGAATTTTTAAGCTACAAGGTCACCGAGATGTATAAATACTGCAGACGCCAGCAGGATATTCTCATTGAAACGGGCCTGGCCGAACAGGAAGTCTACTCGAATCTTGCCCGAAAATCCGCTATTGACTATGCAAAGGCAATCCGTCTTTCTGAAACAGGCTTTTTCATGGGCATCAACTCCTCCGGGGAAATACTGTTCCCCCCATCCCAGGAGGAAAACAATGTTTCAGAGGCAGAGTTTTTCAAAACAATGAAAAAAAGCTCTGCCGGACTCATCAATTTTACCTACCGGCACAGCCGCAGGGTTGGCTACTATATGTACTTCAAGCCCTGGGACTGGTATATACTTCTGAGCGAAAACGAACAGGCATTTTATGCAGATGCAAACAGCATAAAACGCCAGGCGGCCTATACATTGGGTATAACCCTGACATTTGCAGTCGGACTCATTCTGTTGTTTGTCAAGAAGCTTACTGACCCGATCGGCAATGTGGTAAGGACTATGAAAAACATAATTCAGAGCAACGATCTTTCCAGAAGGGTCAGGGTGAAATACAATGATGAAATAGGTCATATGGCAAGCTGGTTCAACAGGATGGTGGAGGACCTGGAGCTGGCCTACAACCAGGTAAAACAGTACGCCTATAGGAGTATAGTGGCCAAACACAACGAAGAAAGGATCAGGAACATATTTCAAAAATATGTACCTGATGAAATCATTGACCAGGTATTAAAAACAAAGGGACGGGAGCTATTAATCGGCAAAAAACAGGAAGTCTCCATACTATTCTCCGATATAAGGAGCTTCACTTCAATTTCAGAAAAACTATCCGCAGAAGAAATTGTAAACTCCCTTAATACTTACTTTAATGTTATGGTAACCATAATAATCCAGCACAAGGGTATTATTGACAAGTTTATAGGTGATTCCATAATGGCTATTTTTGGTGCCCCGGTGCTTCATGCTGATGATCCCCAGCAATCGGTACTTACAGGACTTCAAATGCTCCAGGCCCTGGAGAGGTTCAACAGGGAGCAAAAGTCCTCAGGAAGGCCTATCTTTAAAATAGGGATAGGAATAAATACAGGGGAGGTGGTGGTAGGCAACATAGGCTCAACCCAGAAACTTGACTATACCTGTGTGGGTGATTCTGTAAACCTGGCCTCCAGGCTGGAGGGGCTGACCAAAATATATGGTGTGCCTATTATAATAAGTGAGTATACCAAAAATCGGATAACCGACGGAAATATACCGATGAGAGAAATTGACTCGGTAAGAGTTAAAGGTAAGAGAGAACCTGTTAAAATATACCAGCCCTATGCGGGAGCAAGCGAAAATCAAAAACAAGGATACGAAATGTTCAACCAGGCAATTGACCTATACCGCAACCGCCGGTTCCAAGAGGCTCTGGATTTTTTTACCCGGGCCAGCGAAGTAATCAAAGGGGACATCCCCACTTCACTTTATATAGACAGGTGCAGGGAGCTTATAAAGAATCCTCCCCGGGAGAATTGGGATGGGGTTTTTACTGCCCAAAAAAAATAGCCTCAGGCAGCAGGGCTTCGTATTGCTGCACACATACCTGGGACAAATAATCTTATTCTCTGCGCTTGCTCTGATGGTGTGGGCACATCCAAATCCATTATGTGCTGCAGTAAATAACCACGGTGAGCAAACCAAACGGCCTGTTGAGTATAAAAATCACGAAACATACAATACTACTTTTGAATACAACAAGGAGAGGGACTTCAGGCTGGGAGTATCGAACCTGTTCATAGAGAATGACAGCTTGCCTTATAAAAACACCGGTATCTACATAGGATACTATGCAAGTAAAAAAAGCCCCTTCTTTACCGATTTTTTCAATACAAGACGGCTTTACCATATTGTCGAGGGAGGGGTGGTTCTTCACAAGGCAGAAACCGGCAACTCATTTATGCTGGCTGTTCCGGCCACCCTGGAGCTGGGTTTCAGAATAAACCTGAGCAGGAAATTGCATCTATACCCTGTAGCAGGAGGGGGTGCAAGCATATTCTACCTGACTGACCTTTCGCCTCAATTCAAGCTTTTCCCCATTATCACCATCGGACTGGAATTAAAATACCTTATCTGGGACAACACTACAGTTAAAACAAAGGTCGACTTCGGATTAATATTCGACAACACCACCTCCAGCGGAATTATCAGGTACATTAAAATAAACCTGCCCCTGCCTTTTATTCCTTGATAGGGGAAGATACACCAGGGATGGGCCCCGAAGGGAAGCGGCCGCAGAAGCGGAAGCCTGCGGAAGTGGTAAACTCATTCTTTACCGGGAGTCTGTGCAAGTTTTTCATTTATTTTCCTTAATTCTACCAGTATCTCCCTGAGAAGACGCAGCTGCAGTCTGCGGTAATCGAAAGTGCTGGCAAGTTTGGGTGCTTTTCTGGGGTCTTCTTGCCGTAGATAAGATTTTAACTCATCCAGAATATCTTTCATTGTATCACCTTTCCTCTCAGTATAATATTCCCACTGGAGCAGTTTTTAATAAATGAATACTATACCAACCGATGCTGCACAGGGAATATAGTGCCCTGAATCACTCCCATGGCAGGGGTATATCTCCCATCCTACCTTATTGACAATATCAAATACATCTATGCCTGCAGCTTCCATTGAAGAGCGGGCTTTAAGGGGATATCTGCACCTGCCTCCATCCAGCATCAGACACAGCTCTCCCTCGCACAGAGTGGTCTTGCATCCACCTGCCCCGAAGCCAAGGG
Organism: Spirochaetota bacterium; assembly: GCA_048622675.1. Lineage (GTDB taxonomy): Bacteria > Spirochaetota > B62-G9 > B62-G9 > DRHN01 > JBMCUI01. The sequence continues at coordinate 13,654 of JBMCUI010000006.1, forward strand.
CAAAGTAGTATCCGTCCACATAAGCCATGGATTCGATTTTGGAGACTATTTCGTTGGTTTTTCGCTGGTGCTTTATATGGCCTTTATACCATCTCACTCTATCAGTGAAATCTTCCGGAGGGTCCACGTCATTCTTGGTCAATAGCGCCCAGGTGTATCTTCCCAGGGCCTTGCGCATAAACTCACAATCCGGGGTATAAGGGGGGCAGTACGGCTCCTCCCCGTAAAGCCAGCACCTTGGCTGGGAGCACTTGAGTCTTACCCGCTCATCCACTACCACCGAAGCTGCTGGAATAACAGCTGCATCAGATGCCCCGTACTCCAGAGCTTTGTGCCGGTATCGTGTAAGGTCCTTCTTTAAATCGTCTTCTGATACCTCACCTGCTCTGAGTATCTTCCTGGTTTTTGCTTCCTGTTTTTTCATACGTTCACCTCCGATCTTGAAAGAAGCACAGCACTCATCTTAAAATATTACCACATCACCAATCTTGAACTGGTCTTTAAAATACATAATCCTTCCCCTGGAGGTGGTAGGATAGGTCTGCTGTACTTTTATTGATCCTACAAAGTTGAGCATGTCATCTTTCTTCCTGTAAACCCGGAGAATGCTTCCCTCTTTTACTCCATGTGCTTCTCCCAGACTGCTCAGCACAAAATCCCCGGATAGGTTCTGTATTATCACTCCCGACTTCTTCTCTTTATCTTTGAGAGCGACTGAGGGGGAAACCTCCATTTCTTCCATTAGCTTGTTTATATCCATCACCTCTTCCATAGCCTGACCGGCATGCCTGGTGTTTCCGTAATCCTTTACTACCTGTTCATACCTGGAAATTGCTTTAGAAACATGCCCCTGCTGTAAAGATTTCCGGGCTGTCTCCAGAAGTTCGAGGGCTTCCCGGTTCAGACGTTTCTGTTTTTCTTCTGTTTGCTCCTGGGCCTGAATATTATGTATGGCAATAATTTCATCCAGAGCAGTTTTGCTTTTGGATGTTCCAGGAAAATTGCTTATCAGAGTCTCCAGATTATGCAGAGCCTCCTCATATTGGCCCTGATTCTTGAGCTCAATAGCCTTCTGGTAAAGTTCCCGGGAATTCTGTTCCCATTTTTGAAGCTGGCTCTGGGAATAATCTTCGATTATTCCTGTCAGCACCTTCTGTGCCCTGGAATAGGAAGTGTTCTTGAGGCTGGTATCAGTAGCAACTGTATATGCAGTATAATAACGCGATAGAGCCTGTTGTGGCTTCCCCATCTTTTCCAGCCGGGTAGCAGTCTGAAATGCTTTTCTGGAAATAGAGTTAAGGTCGATTCTGTTCTGCTCTTTTTCGGCCAGATCAATAAGGGTTTTAACCAGTTTTTTTTCCACATCCAGAGTTTCAGGCTCACCTAATCCATTCTGTTCTGCCTGGTCAATTACAGGCAGAATACTCTGCAGCTGATCGATCCCCTTCTGAAAGCTTCCTGCAGTAAAATTGCCCACCGCCCTGTTATACCGGTGTGCCAGCTGTCTTCTAAAGTTAATGTACTCCTGGTTTTTTGCCAGGACGCTCTGGAATTCCAATTCTGTTTTCTTTAATTCGGCTTCCTGTTCGGCCAGCCTGCTCTGGATCCGGCTGATTTTTTGACGGTAGGAGGTTACCTCCTGCCTGATTTGATTTTCCCTTTCCACAAGCTTCTCTTCATACTCCTGTTTTATCTTTTCGATTTCCCGCTCCAGCTGATTTTTTTGGGACAGATACTCCTGATGGAGCCTGTCTTTTTCTCTCTGGAAAACCTGGTCTGGATTTTCTACTCCGCTGGCAATTATGTCTTTCCTTATTTCCTGGAGTTTTTGCTGATATTCCTCCATCAAAGCTTTTTCTCTCTGTCTCAAAATCCTGTTCTGATTCTGGAGGAACTCCTGGCGCTGATTTTCCAGCTGTTCCAGCTTGTTTTTTGCCTGGTCCAGCCTCTGCTTCTGTTCTTCGACCTCCTGCCTGGACCTCCTGGTAACTTCCTTTATAACTTCCTCTTCCACACCGGAGACTTCCCCCTCGGTCCCCATCCTTTGAATCTTTTCTCTTTGTGCCATCATGTAGTAAATAATCCCGGCACAGAAAAAAACGACTACCATAATATTTACAGCCAAAGGAAGAACCGCCCCGCTTTTTTCACTATGAAAAACAGCATCTGCAGAATAGTGCTTTTTCTTTTTACTGATTTCCTCATCTATGCTCCTGTAGACTTCCTGTTCGCTGACTTCCTTAAAAACCTCTTCGCCCGAACCACTGATTTGCCCCCCGGTGTATTTTACCAGTTCAACCAGTTCATCTTCACTCATGGGACTTTCTCTGCCGATTATATATCGGAGGTCCAGGACCGGAACCAGATTTCCATTACCAGTTTGGACCACATATCTGATAGGCCTGTTTTCTGGAGGCTGCTTCAAGGGTCCTTTTACCTTCAAACTTCCCATAATGTGGTCAACCGAGAACCCGGAAGCCCCTCTAAGCTCTTTTAAGAACAGGATATTTCTGGACGGATTCTTTTTCTTTTCAGGAAGAGGAATAAACGATTTCAGGCTTTGTACCCTTTCTCCTGTTTCCAGTATAAACGATTCCCTGCCAGGCTGCTTGTTGGTAAGTATTTTTTCAATCTGTTTTTTTTCTGCACCCAGGATATGACCTTTAAGATTAAAACAAATCAGTTCAACCGGCATTGAGGGTACTGTCCGTTATATTTTTATAGGTTTGTTCTAATTCTCTGAGCATCCGAAGGCCTTTTTCTCGATCAAGGTAATGGTAGAGCAGTTCTGCTTTCAGCTTGTATACTGATGAATATGCAGGAGAGTCCCTGTATTTATCAAGGAACGCCTCCAGTTCTCTTAAAAGGTCCTCCAGAAGGTAATCATTTTTACTTCCAGTCTGTACGTAGAGCTTTTCCAGTACCTTATAGTACATGTTATAGATCTGTCCACTGGCATCATCCAGAAACACAGGTTTCAGATTTTCATAGTGGGCCAGTGCCAGCTGAGGATTTTCCATTTCAAGGCTTAAGTCGATCAAATAATACACTCCATAGCCAAAAAGCTCATAGACCGGATACTGGTGCACGAATTCTCTATAGTAATCCAGGGCCCTGGAAGGCTGATCCATCTGGTAATAGCACCCCCCCAGCTTGTAAGTGCCTATCGGCACATATTGTGAATTAGGATATTCGCCTATAAGGCGACGGAGTTTTGAAGCCGCCTGCTCCCACTGTTCTTTTCCCAGCAGTTCCATGGCTGAAGAAAATATCTCTTCGTCGTTTTCTCCAGTATATGGTTCAACCTTTAGCCCGGTCATAGAAATATGCTGCTGCTCCATTTCAGAGTTTATTTTTCCCAGCTTTAAAAGGTTGTATCCCAGAAGGCTCCCAAAAATAAGAGAAGAAAAGCTCATAGCATAAGCATCTGCAGCATTGCCCTGTTGATTTGAATAATGCAGTGCACCTATTGACGCAAGAAACAGACCGGCTGTAAAAAGCGTTTCTGTGGCAGTCGACCTTCTGAGACCTTTGTTGCTGCTGGATATAAAAATGTTCTGGTCTATGCTGTTCATCTGATAAACCCCATCAGGTACATTTCTAATAATAATAGGAGTCTCCCCCACCCGGGTCCGGTTAATGTATACATGTTTATTTTTTTGATTCAGAACCAGAGCTATGTTCTGGTGAGACAACTGGTAAAAGACTCTTTGTATTCTTTTGTCCTCCAGCCCTACCCTTTCCTTTACTGGAATATAACCCTGCTTGTGTATATCCAGCTGAATATGACTTTGACGCATCTGCTTTAATCTCAAAGGGGTCTTTCCTACATTTTGACCATTTATAGAAACATCAGCTCCTACAGGATGGGTATTGATATACAGTTCACCGGCAATACAGGGCAGACCTGAAATACCTATATATATAAACATGATTATATAAAACCACACCCGGTTCATACTATTCATCCCTCTGTGAGTATTGATACACTGCATCCTCCTGCCGGTTTTAATCGGCACCTATCTGGGAAAACCACAATCCGGCTTTCACAAAAGGAGCATGTACCGGCAGGTCTTTGTACTGGATACTCATATACCCTGCATGAAATCCCATATAAAAATCTCCCCATGGGTTTAATACCACCCCTCCGCTTACCCTGGAGTAAAGATCGGTAGACATCCAGGAGTCCGCTCCTGAGACAAGTTTGGTAACACCCAATCCCAGTGCAGCCTTAAAAACCAGCCCATTAAAAAACCCCTTCTTTTCAGTCTTGAAAATAAACATTCCACCGATCGGAAAAAACAGCATCTCAGAGACTTTAAAAACTTCTTTCTGTTTGCTTCTCATAATAATAAAACCTGTATCCACTCCAAATCCTACCGGAACCAGTTCCGCTTTTGGTAAAACCGAAAAACTCACCTCCCCGTACACCCCCGGGGAGTATATATCCTTCCAGCCGGAAATAGGATGGATAATCCCGGAATAGGCACTCAGTATGTACATGGGATTTATCTGCCTCCTGCTTATTAGCATCCTCTCCGGAGGACTTAACACAGCTGGGTTGTTGCTTTCAGCGCATTTCCTTATTTTTATTATATCCATTTTTTCTACCTGCTGTACAGCTGAAAAATATACATCCTGCTCTTTTGAAAGCCCCAGCACCAATCCACTTTTAACAAACATAATTTTTGGAAAAATTACGGGGCGCTGGCCCTCAATATAATACTCACCCCATATTATCTGACTGATTCCTTCTTTTTTGGCCATCTCCAGAAGAAATCTGCTCTCCCAGAGTTCCTGTTCAGAATAACTTCTCAGTATTTCCCTGTTTATAACCAGGACCTGTTTCTGCGGCAGTTTATCAGCCAGGTAATGATCCAGGCATACAGGTATGTAGTACTGTAAATCCGAATAAGTTTCCTGCTCAGAGATGTTTTTAAAATAATAAACCAGGACTTTCTCCTTGGTTTCTGCCAGTACATATACCGAAGGAATAAAAATTATTAATAATAACAGAACTGATCTCTTCAGTACAATCATTTCATGTAACCGTTTTTTTATAGTATGTAATTATTTATTCAACCATACTCAGGTCTACGGTATCACCGACTGAAAGCCCTGCCCTGCTGAAAAAGCCTCTGTTTGTCTCAATTGCATATTTGCATCTCTTTGATGATTTTACTGGCCTCAAAGAATAGGGCTGCATATGTTTTATATCCACAACCACACCATTTTCATCCAGAAAGGCTATAGAAAGAGGTATTTTTGTATCCTTCATCCAGAAAGACAGTATTTTTTCCTCTTCAAAAATAAACAGCATCCCCTCATTGTACCCCAGCTTTTCCC
>JBMCUI010000007.1:0-18607 GCA_048622675.1 Spirochaetota bacterium
GAATAAGATTGAGGACCTCCGTTCTATTAGCTCCACTTTATCTACCTTAAGCACCAAAAAGAAGCTGTATAATAACCAGTTGATTCTCCATGAATTATTGCGGGCGATCCAGAAACAGCTTGGCAACAGCCGATCGCATGTCTGCTGGGTATCCAATGAAAATATAATAGAATCACCAGCCGATACACGTATGTTTCAATTTTCGGTTAACTTGCTGGGAGGGCAGCGGGTAACGTTTTCTTACGTAGGATATGGTGAGGTGCCTGACTGGGGAGCATTGAATACTTCACTTGTCCAGAATAATGGAAATTCGTACTACGCCGGATCGATTGACCAGGTCTTTGAAAAAATACAGGATGATCTTTTATACTTTTTAAATCCTGCAATTGAAGACATCCAAATTTCCTTCACCTGGTCAAAACACGTGAAAGAGCAGGCATTCTATTACCCGGATGAATACTACCGGGGAATTGAAGGTTTTCGACCGAGAATTCATAATCAGAGACCAAGGGCCTCCCACTACATTGGTGGTATGAATTTCAATGAGAAAAGGAGATTCATTCATTATGTTTATGTACCCCCTGTGTTGAAGCTGCAGGAGCTTAAAGAAGATTCTCCTCTTATAGACGGGAACAAGCTCCACATCGGAGATGTGCATATTAAGTATTATATACCTATGGACAAATCGTATGGATACGTTGAACTCCCCCTGGATATTACCTATGGAAACAGTATTCAAAACGTTATGGAAAATATGAATACATATGTGGTACTGGACACCATTATCCAGAACACCCCTCTGGTGTTAATGGAGGTTGGAATGCTTGTAAATAATGCGAGAAATTATCTTGCTGCGCTGGAGTTGATTCAAAGACAGAGGGAGTTGCTGGAACGGTTTCGGTCTGTTCGTGAAGACAATGCAATATCTGAAGATATACAGATGTTTTCTTCTTATTACGATGAGTTAATTGAACAGGCAAAGACCATGAATCTAATCCAGACATTCTGAGAGGCTTTTGCAGGAAGATAAAATAGATGTACGGAAGGGATGAAAATAACACTATTGTATGGTGGTAAGGATAAGCAGCAGGGTATGCTTGAATCCGTTCCAGTATACTATCTTATATGAGGGGGGTGAGGTATGAAAACTTTTCTGGTAATCATGATTTTTTTATTTACAGCACCAGTGCTTTTATCTGCTGGCGGAGAAGCGGAAACAGGGCGAGGTGCGGCTATGGAGTTGGTAAAAGAGGGCCAATTCGTAGCAAAATCATTTGTGGATGTGGAGTCGTTTTTGGATGACTACCGGCTGGAATATTCACCGGAGCAGGATGCTGCGGAGAGGCAATCGACTCTCCTGCACCCACCAAATACCTGTGGATACTTGGAAAACCTGTTGCTGATTCAAAAGCAGATATTCAGGACATCAGCTACCTGATTGCAGCGTATGGTTCGACTGCTACGGAAATTTCATTCTGTGGGTATGATGAATCGTTCAGAGCGGAAACCGTGAACCGTATTGTCAGACAGTATGGCGGAAACAGCTACTACATATCTCCGTCCAGGGATTTATCGACCATCATCCGTGAGGATTTCTCATTCTATCAGCGGCCTGCTGTGTCTGACCTTCTGGTATCAGTGCATGCCCTCGGTCCGTCTCCCCAGCAGTCACCGGTTCGTACTTACACTCAGCGCTCCATGGGACCGGATGAGCATCACACATTTCTGGTTCAGATGAAGGTACCTTCTCAAATTGATTATCTGGATATGCTGCACAAGAAAGGTGAAGAAGAAAAGCCCCAGGTACCGGAGTCCTATCCTCTTGCTTTCGTCACCTACCAGTACTACAGCCACGCTAAGGAAAAAATGGAGTATGGCTCTGAGAAAATCTCTGTAGTATACGGAATGGATTATGCTGAGTATCGTCTGTCGGTAAATCCGAGAGTTGTAAAAAACATGGCAATCCTGAGTACGGCGCGTCTTCTGGAAGAAACAGCTGCACGACTGCAGTCCCGTGATTTCGAACGAGCCATTATTTCTATAAGAAACCACGTCAAGACTCTTGAGAAAGTCTACCGTACCATGAACGATCCTCTCATATCAGAAGATATTGACACATTGAACCGGTACAAGGCCCTCATAGCAGAGCAGAAAAGAAACCCGGACAGAAGTCTCAAAATATTCCTCGAACTCAGAAGACGAAGATACTAGCTGTAATATAGTACTTCATATTACTCCCCTTCACTACCGGTGCAGGTCTGCATCCTTCCTCCGAACAGTCCGCTTACTCCAAAAAGAGATATAAGGATCAGCACTCCGCCGGCAGCAATCTTCAGGGTAATGGGGTCGGCAAAAATTACCACCCCCAGAAAGGCAGCGAACAGGATTCTGGATGCTGTCACCAAAGAGCCGCTGGAGGCGGAAATGTAACGATATCCCCAGGTTAAAAACATCTGTCCCAGGTATCCCAGAACTCCGACCAGGAGTATGAAATGGACGGTGTCTGCTGAAGGCATTACTGCCCAGGGGACCATCAGTGCACCGGTTAGCAGGGTTCCTATTCCCATCTGGTAAAAAAGAATAACATAGGTGCTGTCATATTTTCTGAGCTGCCTCAGTGTGGATAAAGCAAAGCCAGCGGCAATGCCGGACAAAAGGGCGAAAATATCTCCTTTTCTCACCTGGCTGAAATCTGCGGCTACTATCAGGTACACTCCTGCCATTGCCAGTATCAAAAAAATGAAATGAAATGGATTGATACCCTCACGGTTCATAAAAGGGGAGAGAATAAACACGAAGACCGGGTAGGTCATATTGAGCATGTTCGCGTTGGTGACAGTGGTATGCTGGATGCCCAGAAAGAACAGGGTAACTGAAGTTACATTTGAGATGACTCTGAGAAGCACCAAATCCAGCCGCACAGGACTGAGGGATTTTTTCCTGGAAAGCTGGTAAGGGAGCATGGCCATAAATCCCAGAAGAAACCTGAAAAAGCTCACCTCCATTGCCTGGAGGGCTGAATGGGTGGTCACCAGTTTCACAAACACCGTCATCACAGCAAAGCTGAGCGCTGCCAGTAACAGAAGGATTATGCCTCTGGCCATATAAGCTCCTCTTGAAGCACCTTTTCAGCATATTCAGTGCACTGTTTATCTCCTGCTGCATAAGCTGGAATTACCATTAAATTTCCTTTCCACTCAGGAGCGTTTGTGTTAAATTACTGAAACATAGAATTAAATACAATTTTTATCCTGTTTATTTTGTAATTTTGTTTCAGGCAGAACATATATCAGGCGAGAAGGGGGGAGGTAAAGATGGCTGACAGGAAAAGGGAGGTTGAAGCAACTAAAGAGTTTATGAGGAAAAATACCTGGCAATCCGAAAAGGAGGAGGTATGACCACTAACAAATCAAGAGCATTTTTAGCTGTTTTAAACCTGATTGGCTATATTGGCATGGTTGCTGTCAACGGCCTGGCGAACACCCTTCCGATAAACAACAAAACAACTGGAGAACTATCAGTCCAGTACCCAAACCTCTTTGTCCCTGCTGGGCTCACCTTTTCAATATGGGGGCTCATCTACGTGCTCCTTGCTGTTTTTGTCATCTATCAGCTGGTCTGCGTATTTAACAAAACGGACTCCCGGGCTGGGTTTATGGATAGAATAGGAGGGCTGTTTTTTGTTTCCTCGGTTGCAAATCTGGGGTGGATTTTTGCCTGGCACTATGAAGTTGTGGGGGGCTCGGTTATTGTTATGCTGGTCCTGCTGGCGTCTCTGGTGGGGATTTATCTAAGGCTGGGTATTGGCAGATCCGGTGCTTCAAGAACAGAAAAGTACCTGGTCCATTTGCCCTTTAGTATATATTTAGGATGGATTACCATCGCCACCATTGCCAATATAACTGCTTTTCTGGTCCATATTGGCTGGAACAGGTTGGGGCTGAGCGAACAGTTCTGGACTGTCCTGGTGATAATTGTTGGTATTGCACTCGCACTCATAGCCCTTTTTTACCGAAGGGATATCTTCTATGCTCTGGTAGTTGACTGGGCCCTGATCGGAATATTAATTAAAAGGATGAGTGTTGATATTGTGCCTATACAAAGCATACTTGCCGCTGTAATTGCCGGAATATCTATTCTAACCCTGGGGATGGCGGCCCAGATTGTCCGGGGCAGGGTTTACAGATAATGAAATTACCGGTCATGAAAGGTTTTTATATATGAGAAGAAATGATAAAGCCATAACAGATCAGCAGGAAATTGTGGAAGTACTCACATCATCAAAAATTTGCCGTCTTGCACTTTGTGATGACAGTACGCCTTATATAGTTCCTGTTAATTTTGGGTATAAGGATAATGCCATATATATCCACACAGCCAAACAGGGTAGAAAAATTGAGATATTGAAAAAGAACAATAATGTGTGCTTCGAGGTGGAGAGGGATGTTCATATTGTGCCTTCGGATAACGCTTGTAAATGGGGCACTCATTATACATGTGTTATAGGATATGGAAGGGCTGAACTGCTCTCGGATTATGATTCATTGAAAGAGGCACTGGAAATAATAATGAAGCAGCAATCCGGCCGGAGAGGATGGAAATATAAAGAAAAGAATCTAAAAAGGGTATTGATAATAAAAATAAATATTGATTCAATATCTGGGAAACGGTCGGGATAGTTGAGAGAGTTGTTCCTGCCCTAATCGAGAAAAACCTTTTCCACTCCTTGGACCAACAAGCCTCATCCATACTCGGATTTCATCAATGGCATAGTAGAAAATATGTCCTACGGTGATGTAAAACTAAGGATCAGTGTGAAGGTTGGAGTGGCATACGGTACGGATACCGAACTGGTAAGAGATGCACTTATACAGGCTGCTGAAAAAATTGAAAATATCATGAAAAACCCTGAACCCACGGTTCTTTTCAGGGATTTCGGTGAATCATCGCTTGATTTTGAACTCCTGACATGGATAGAAGACCCGGCCCGGAGGTTTGTAACAGAGAGTGACCTGCGCTATACCATAGCAAGGGTGTTCAGGCACAAATGAGTGGTCATAGCATTCCCCAGAGGGATGTATGGATCAGGTCCACGCCCCAGTAGGGATAAAATCATCGCCACTGAAGTGTACACGGTATAAAGAGAAGTTAATATTTTGCGGGTATCATAGAATCAGTATTGCCCTGGTTGGTATTGGTGGAGTAAATTCAATGGAGAGATACCATTTTTCAGACTGGAGAACAGATAATCATGAAAAACAAAGCATCGGGACAATCCGGAATGAATTCAGAAGATATTCCAGTACGTCATGAACCAGCTGCAAAGCGGTTTGCAGTACGGCTGGAAGGGAAAATTGGTTATCTTTCATACGAACAGAAGGAGCAGAAAACCCTTGATTATGCCCATGTATACGTCCCTCCCGACTTCCGGGGCAGGGGAATTGCCGCAGAATTAACCAGAACAGCTCTGGAATATGCACGTAACAATGGGTTTTCGGTTATACCGAGCTGTCCATATGTGGACTCCTACATCCGGAAACATCCCGAATACACAGACCTGGTGACAAACTCCCGGTAGCATCAAAACGCAGCATGCTGCAGGCCGGCTAAAAGATTGTTATTCCAGGGCCGTGTGTAGGCATAAGAGCATGAAACCTGCTGCTTCGAGTGTTCTCAGGTCTGCTTCATTGCCGGAACGCTGGCAACTGAGGCGGCTATCACTGTCTCCAGGTAGATTATATCGGCTTCGGAGATCTTTACCTGTTTATCATCCACCGCAACCTCCACATCAAGCTCCCGGGCTCCGGCTCTTTTTGCCTTTTCCGATGCAGTCTTTTTTGCCAGCTCGGTCATTTCCTGTTTTGCCTGCTGCAGGGTGGGATAAAACTTTTTTTCACCAGGGGTGTATGCCACATACCCCTTCTCAGGGTGCGGTCGTATGAGGATGGTGACCTTTTCGCGTACTGCTCCGGTAATAGCACCCACAGCATTGGCCACCCCGCTGAATGGGGGAACTTCTATCTGTGCGTCTATATAGCGATTGAGCCCCTCTGCATACTCTTTTCCCGGAGCTCCGATGAATACCACCGGTTTTTTTACCCTTGAGGTTAGTTGAACGTCACCGGTGGAGAAAAACAGGTGAGAAGCAAGCTCCCGGGAAAAGCTTGTACCGTCCTTGAACCTGCCGTCTTCATTGAACCAGAAATCAAAAAGGTGGAAAAGAAGCCTCCGGTAAAACTGGTCCATAGCCCTGTCCAGGAATACATTCTCCTGGCAGCCGGCTTTTCTGGCATAAAGCCCCAGGCAGACCGAAGCTGCCTTGCTGTTCCAGAAGGAGACCCTCCCCGAAGCATGGAGAAGATCAGTGGGAGTGAGGCCTGACCGGAGCATGTTTCCAAACCTCTCCAGACGTTCGGTCCTGAGAAGGGAAGGGTGAAGCGCCCCTGCTTTTTGGCTGAGTTCGTTTCGGCTCATGGGGCCCTTCTGTTTGAGGAGCCTTATTATCTCATTTTCCTGCTGATGCAGATTTTCCCCCCGGGTGTCTTTTTGGAATACAAAGAAATCTGCGGGCTGGACCAGGCTGTCACCGCCTGTACGCCTGGATGTTTCTCTATTTAATACAGCCAGCACTCTGGGACGAACAAAAGCCAGATAGCTGATGGGAATCACCCTTTGCGGTCCTACCTCGATTTTTTGTTTTCTGGAATCATAGGTAATGTAGCTGTCCCCACCCAGTCCGAAGGTGTGCACATTCACGGTTTTTACAGATGTTCTGAACTCTTTAATGCTTATTCCCTCTTCCTTGTAGGATACCAGCCCGTCCTTAACATGGGCTACGTCAGTGGTGGTGCCTCCCATGTCTACCACATATCCGTCCTCCACCCCCGAAAGGTATGCACCTCCGATCACACTGGCAGCAGGGCCGGAAATGATCATCTCTACAGGGTTGGTCGTCGCCGCTTCTTCGCTCATCAAACTGCCGTCTCCCTTTACCACCATGAGAGGTGCCTGTACCCCTCTTGCATTCAGCACCTGTTTAACCGAGGCAAGAAGGCCCCAAACCAGGGGGATAAGGCGGGCATTGAAGTAGCAGGTATTGGCTCGTTTCACGCAGTTGAGCTCCCGGGTAAGTTCGCTGCCGCAGACCACCGGGAGACCACACATCTGGTTGATAATATGTTTCACCCTGAGCTCAAACTCCGGGTTTCTCACCCCCACCTCGCTGGAGACGGCGAAAGCATCCACACCAAGAGACAGAAGCCATTGTACTGCCCCGGCTGCTTCCTGTTCGTCCAGGGGTTCCAGAAGCTCCCCTGTTATACTGTGCTTCCCTTTTATCACCACCTTGGGCTCCAGCCCGGTTTTCTGTACATTGTACTGCTCGTATCCAATGAGGATTAATCCTACTTTGCCCCCTTTGTTCTCCACTATGGCGTTGGTGGCCAGGGTGGTGGAAAGGGATACCAGACCTATTTGTGAGACCTGCTCTGTGGTCGCCTGCTCCAGCAGCCTGTCCAGAGAGTTTTCTATTCCTGCTGAATAATTATCGTGGGTGGTAAGGGCTTTGGACCAGCAGACCACTTTCTGTTTGTCGAAATCGTATATTACCGTATCGGTGTAGGTGCCGCCAGCGTCTATCCCCAGTCCCATTCCTCTTCTTTTTTCAGAAAAGTCATCTTTTTCAGAAGGCTCTGGGTAATCTCCACCTTTTACATCTTTCTGTATGCTGGCTCCGACCCTCAGGATATCCTCTTCGTAGGAGGGCATGATCTTCTGGCCCTGCTGGACAATGAGATAGTTACGCTGATCCCACCTGCCGTTAAGCAGATTGAGCATCAGCTGGGGACTGCCCTGCAGGTTTTCGAATTCCAGTCCCAGATTTTCTGCGCTTTCCCTGGCCAGGAGTTTGAACCTTTCCATGCTTTTCATTCCCCAGTCGATAAAAGCCACGGTGGTGTAATTTTTTATCCACCGCTGGTCCCACTGGTTAATGAGGTAATCGGAGGTCTCTTTGCTGAACTTTTTTCTGTACTGCCTGTACTTCTCCTTGTAGGGATCGAAGACCCCTTCGTATTTGGTTTTCCTGCCCGGCTGGAAGCCTGTTTCTATCCAACCCCTGGTAAACCAGTAGGTGCCCGGCTTTTTCCTGAAGTGCCGGTTGTAGTGTTCCCGGGAGCCAAGAAGCAGCCCGATGCAGTCCTGCACTCTGGAAATGACCATGGGATATTTGCGGGAAAACACCCCAATGGTACCTTTGCTGCACAGTCCGTACAACAGCAGTACAGCCCGGTAGTTTTTTCGGCTCCGGTCAATTTTGTCTATTTCTTCCTGGAGGAGTCTTCTGAGCTGCACAGGATTATTGTGGAGCCTCTGGGGAAGCCAGTAAAAATCAATCTCTGAGGTAATCTGTGGCCTTAAAAAATCAATTTCATTCTTGAATATACTGCATCCAACCACTGCATATTTCATGTTTTGTCCCCTGTGTGGTATTTCCCGGAAAGAAAATGCCAGCTGTATTTGCTTCGGGCTTAGGCCGCATTTATAAGCTGATTTTTATTTCTTATATTGTTGAACCCTGAAAATATTATTGAATCCTTGAAAAAGCAGCCTGCCCCTTTTTCTTACTGGAGGGTGCAATATTCATTGCATGATTTTAAGCCCTGGTCTTAATATAACAAAATTCTTTATTGCGGTCTTTAAAACTCCAGCTAGAGGTTGAGGCATCCGGGTTGTTGGGGGCAGCTGAAAGCGTGAAGCTGCAATTGTTTCTATTTTTATTGACACATGGATTGCTACACAAATAAAGTATTGATTATGGATTTACACGGAGGATGTAGCGTATGAATTCCAGGACTGCCAGAAAATACTCAAGAATATCCAGTCTATACGACCTGGTTGAATGTCCGGTAGAGCGGCTTATGTTTCAGCGTTTTCGTGAGAAAGCTGCGGGTATGGTGCAGGGAAAAACCCTGGAAGCAGGGGTGGGCACAGGAAAGAACTTTTCCTATTACCGCAGAGGCCTGGAGCTTACTGCCATTGATTTCAGCGAGGGAATGCTTAGGAAAGCCGGGCAGAGGATGCACAATCTCGGAATGGAAAATATTACAATTCTACAAATGGATGTTCAAAACCTCTCTTTTCCTGATAACTTTTTCGACACGGTCATCAGTACATTTGTGTTCTGCACTGTTCCTGAACCACTGCTCGGGTTGAAGGAACTGCATCGGGTTTTAAAGCCCTCCGGTAAAGCTGTTTTTCTGGAGCACATGAAAAGCAGCAGTTCTTTTATAAATCTTCATCTATATGTGATGAACATGTTTACCGCAGCAATACTCGGCACCTCCATGCTGCGGGAAACCCAGAAATACATCGAGCTGGCCGGATTCAGCATACAATCCGTGGAAAATCTTGCTTCCGATGTGGTGCGGCTGATAGTGGCAGGCAAGTAAGCCGGAGTATAAACCGTGATTCTGCGGAAATGTGGATAATGTATAAATCCGTATTCAATAACCTTGAACCGCCTCCTGCATTTGCTTGAAATCTTTTCATTAGCTTATTATAACTTTTTGATTAAATTTAATGAATATGAGTAAATTACAGGCTCATAACATACTACTTTAAGTAGAGGGAGTTTGTTATGCATAGATTTGCAAATAACTTCAAGACCACCTTTCTTATGGCATGCCTGATGGGCCTGCTTCTGGGGATCGGCTACCTGATCGGTGGTCGATCGGCATTGCTGCCTGCGCTGATTATCGGTGGGATGTTTAATTTCTTCGGTTTTTTCTTCAGCGATAAGATCGCCCTGGCCACTATGAAGGCAAAGGCGATTTCCAGAAAGGACGATCCGGTGGTGTGGGATTCGGTGAAGAGGCTCTCGCACCAGGCCGGTCTTCCCATGCCCCGGGTGTATCTTTCACCTGCTTCTGCTGCCAATGCTTTTGCTACCGGACGGGGGCCGAATCATGCTGTGGTCTGTGTCACGGCTGGGCTCAGAAAAATTTTGAACGAAGAAGAGCTGGAGGGGGTAATTGCCCATGAGCTGTCACATATAAAGAACCGGGATATGCTGTTGAGTACTATTGCAGCAGTGGTGGCTGGGGCCATAAGCTGGCTTACCTACCTTGCTTTTTTTACAGGAGGGAATGACGAGAACAGTGCGGGAGCTTTGATTGCCCTGCTGTTAATGATTTTGGCACCGATAGCAGCTATGCTGATCCAGCTTGCCATAAGCCGTTCCAGGGAGTTCGAGGCTGACCGCAGTGCTGCGGAGCTCTCCGGCACCGGCAGGGGGCTGGCGAATGCTCTGCGAAAGCTGGCGGAATCAAACAGAAGGACTCCTCTGAGGGTTCCGGATTCTCTGAGCAGCATGTTTACTGTGGCACCTTTGACCGGAGGGTCCATGAAGAAGCTGTTTATGACCCACCCGCCTGTGAGGGAGAGAATAACGCGGCTGATGGAGACAGCCTAGCCAGGCAGCTTGTGGATCTTCTGTTTAAAATAAAAAAACCCTTTTTCAGCCTTTTTCCTTTTTGTTCAAGCCTGCATATAATAAAATTCTTAAAAGGATACGTTCACCCTTGTACCAAGATAAAGCCCGCTTTGTCCGGTGGGTGAAACAGCGTATACGTATCCCATGACAAATGAAAATGGCAGTCTGTAGCCGGCCTTGAAGTTCAGCGACACTTCGCTTCCCACAGAGGTTCGGATGTGCCCCAGGGGATCATCAAGAAAGTCCTGTTTTCCGGTAATAACAAATTCCTGTGTTTCAGAGCTCGAGCCTGCATTGGAAAAAACCATACTGTGGTCGGAAAAAAAGCTCAAAACCGCGTCTTTAAAAAACAGGGGAAAACTGCCGCATCCTTTCTGCACATCTGCCACCCTGAAAGATACTGAAGGTAAAAGCCCTGCTGCCAGATTTCCTGCAACAGGATCAGGATACCCGTGGGTATGCAGACCTTCCAGGGGAAGATACAGGTAGCCGGTGCTTCCTCCGGATATCACCCTCCGGGTTCCCTTAAGTACCGCCATATTATTGAATGAGAGTCGGAATAGCACTTTTTTGAACACTCGCTGAAACAGGCTGAGACCGGCTTTCTGAATCAGAAAGGAGCCTCCCGAGAGGTTGTAATAGAACCGGTTTTCTATGGCCAGACCTTTTTGCGGTCCTATCCAGTCAACAGGGCTCTTTGATGTATCCAGATATAATGAAAGCGACGGCCCTGCAAACCCCTGTTCAGCTATCAGGCCTGCGGTAAGAGCAAACCTGGCCTTCTGTTTTAAAACCGGCAGGGTGATACCCGGGTAAAAAGCAGCATCGGATTGCTCAGTGCCAACCCTGGGTTGAGCCAGAAACAGTTTTCCGAATGTCGAAAAACGGGTAAAATTATACCTGTACGAAAAAGAAGACTCCACCCTCCTGTCGAAAAGATCATACATCACTGCTGCACTGTAGCTGTGCTTTGCCAGAAGGTCTTCCCCGGCAGTATAAAATCCCACCCCCAGGTCTATTCCTTCGGCAACAGCTACCGGGAGCCAGAAACCGGGTAGGAGCCACCGGCCGGGAGTATATTTTTTTGATGCAGTGATGGTGGTGGGCTGGTCCTGTATGGTTTGATTTCGTTTTTCAGTTGAGTCCTGCCGGCTTTTCACCCCTGATGAAGTAATATTTGTATGTAATGAACCATCATCTGGTGGCAGGTTATAAGCATTGCTGCCGGTATACACGCGGTTTTTGATATGTTCCGAACCCTCATCAGGAGGTATATCAAAACTTTGAAACTGTGAAGCATGGAAAACTGATACTCTGTAACCCCGGTGAGTGTACTCTGAAACTGCCACCCTGCCCTCGGAGCCTGCAGCAGGATGGAATACCCCGGTAACCACATTGGTCAGCCTCTTGACATTCCATGAGTTTAGGTTCATGTAGTAGAGGTTGTATACTCCATTATAGTCCCCCACAAATAGAATTTCGCTGTTATTTACCCATTCCGGACAGTAGGTGTTAAACAGGTAGTGGGCAAGGTAGACAGGGCTGCAGTTTCCTTTCAGCACTGCTCGTATATCCAGAAGGTACAGGCCCCTGTTTCCATTTTTATCTTTACCGGAAAAAACCACCTGCGTGCCGTCCGGTGAGAGATCAGGCGATTCCAGTACCTGGAAAGTATTTTTTATATTTTTCCCGGCCGGGAAGGGAAGCCTGTTTCCATTGGAGTCGAACAGAGCCAGCTCCGGCCCCCCTGGAGTGGAATAGCAGGCAAGGAACATACTTTTTTCATGTAAATAAACAAATCCCTGGATGTTTCCTGTTTTGGTGACCTTCTTCTCTTTTTCGGTTTTCAAATCAAGGACATATATATTTTTTTCAATATATACGTTTTTACGGTAGTCGTCCCTAATGTAATATATTGTTTTGTCATCCTTGGAAAAAGTAAGATTTCGGGGATAAAGGCCCTTTTTAATGCATCTTTCTGATTTTTTT
Source organism: Spirochaetota bacterium (assembly GCA_048622675.1). GTDB lineage: Bacteria > Spirochaetota > B62-G9 > B62-G9 > DRHN01 > JBMCUI01. The sequence goes on from JBMCUI010000007.1 coordinate 12,482, forward strand.
CCAAAATCATAGAGGTAAAGTCCCCCCAGTTGCTCCATCCTGTTAACAGAATAAGCCAGAAGCTCTCCAGAATGGGAAAACCGAATGGAATATATGTGTCCCGCGGCACCGGTGAGCGGGCTGGTCGGGGTTGTCTTATTCCTGGAGATGTCCTTTACCGTATTTTCCCCGGCGGCCCGTGACGCCTGCATCCACTGTTTCCAGTGATGCTCTGGTTTATTTTCATATATATCATTATAAGCGATGCCCCAGCAGAATGGAGGATAACCCGAGGTTTTACGGTTTAAATCCATCAATTTGCTTTCACCGTATTTCTCAGTCAGGTAATGTATAAACGAAACACCAAACAGGTACTTGGACTGCCAGTAGGGCCAGATTTCTGCATTGCTGGAGGCCCTATCAAGGCTGAACAGATCATTATTCTGTGCAGCAGTTCTGACATACATATCTGTCAAAGGAGAATCCCCCCGGCCCCGGCCTGCTTCGTTAACTGTTTCAGAATAGGTGGCAAACCCTTCCACGTAGAAAGAAGGGGTGAGAGCATTCGGGTGGAATATATTTCCAAAGATATCTCTAAAAAATGCAGGCAGACCTTCTGCCTGGTCCAGGTGGAAGTAATGCGACAGCTCATGAACCAGAAGGTTTCGGTACCAGTTTTTATAAGCATCCAGACCGCTGGTCAATGAGTGGTAGGGATGCACGGAATGCAGCGTGATATAAAGTCCTCCTGCTCCCATCGATACAAATCCGTTTGCATGATCGCTTCTGTCAGTGAGGATAATGGGAATTCTTTCTGAAGGGTGGTAGGCTGTCCAGTCGGCCATTTTTGAATATACACCTTCGGCCTCTTCGGCAGCAAGGAGGGCCAGGTTTCTTAATTTTTTGGGATAAATCACCGTAAAATGTTGGGTATCAACACTATACCAGTCCAGTGACACATCGTAATCAGGGAGGCTCCTTCCTCCAAACCCGGGGGTTGAGTGCAGGGGCCCCGTATTTTTTGAATAGAGTAAAAGCTCTGATTGGCCATGTGAATAGAAAAGGTCCGCAGACAGGGTGGAGTGAGAGGAACATAAAAGAAAGGGTCCAAGAAATACCAATAAGAATATACCTGAATTGGCAGCCCTCCATAACAGTTTCCACATTCTTCTAATCTCCTCTTTTTAGCTGTGGTAACTGGGACCGCTCAGCTCTTCACCTCGATAATGCCTGTACTGTTCCGGGTCGACCGGGTAGTCCCAGCATCCCCTGCGGTGGAAAATGGACCCTCCGAAGCCGGTCTTAAACCGGTACAGTCCTGCCATGGGATGACCGGGATGGTCAGTAGGAGGGATCCCAAAAAAATCGTAATGAGTGCACCCCTGCTGCTTTGCCAGGTTGATCGCCCGCCATTGAAGTGCATAGGTAGGCATCAAACGCCGCTGTTTTCTGGAGGAAGCGCCGTACAGGTAGGTGGCTTGTTTCCCGTGCAGGGCTACAATGGCCCCTGCTGAAACACTTTGATCAGTGCCGGCTAGAATAAGATGTATATCCGGAAGTCCCGGGGGGAAATGAGAGCTGGTTCTGAGAAGATGTAAAAAGTACTGGTAGTTATATTGAAGGATACCGTGTCTGCGGGCAGTAGCTTGATAAAGGTTATACCAGGAAGGCAGTTCTTCCAGTGCGCCTTCATTTACTTTTACTCCCCTTCGCTTCGACAGCCGTATATTATACCTGGTTTTGGGTTTCATTTCAGCCAGGAGTTTGTCCGAAGGCTTTCTAATGTCCAGTATTACAGTATCTGCAGGAAGCATATTGGTGGGTGCTTTTCTCAGATTATGCTCCCTTGTGTCAAAGTTTATTCTCAGCTCTCTCAGCGGTGCAGGAGGCCTGATATCCCCGGGGATGGGACTTATGGTATTCTCCCGGGCATACGGTGTTTCCCACCGAAGATCGTAGCGAATGAACACCAGCTCTTCGGTGGTCTTCTGGTTTAACTTCCGGGAAAGTACTTCCAGGAAATGGCCCTGGTCCCGATAGGGCAGTGGTATATCAGGGCCATAAGGTACATAAGCGACACTTTTCCCCTCAGATAGTTTTCTGGTCAATACCAGTAGTGTTGTTTTTTTATTATGATAGGTTAAAAAGAAACCAATGGGCTTCCATCCGAACCCGGCCTTGAATGCTCCCCAGAAGCTGCTCTGAAAAAGGTTGTCTTCGCTTGTGAGCTTGTCCAGACTTATCGGCTCAAGTTCCATGTAATGGAGCTTGATTAACTTTCAGGGATGCTAATGGCTTCACTTGGACACTCATCCACGCAGTCCCCGCATTCGGTGCACTTCTCCTGGTCTATTTCCGCTACATCATTCAGGGTAATGGCCTCCTGGGAGCACACATCAACACAGATCCCGCAGGCAGTGCAGTCTTCTTCATTCACAATCGCTGCCATTTTCCTACCTCCTTCTCCATTCCATAGTGGTGTCCGTAATGCAAAACATTTTAAAGTAACAATCTTTACCGGTAATTTCAAATGTTTTTTAATCAAAGGCATTTTAGCTGTAAGGAGAATATGTAGCATATTCTTAATTCAGTGTCCACAAATTCAGGTGAATGGCAGTACATGAATATTCGGGCAAGGTTCTTCCCCTCCACAGTGATAATAAGGGATGTTCCACCTCCGAACAATCTGTTTATTTCGTTTACCGCCTGCACCTGGGGATTGCGGAAGGGCAGCATATCTTCCATTCGGGTGGTTATCCTGATATTCCGGGCCGCTGCCATGCTTAGTACAACCAGGACCACTCCTATTACGGGTATGATACGATGAAACCGTGTTACCAGACGGGCCAGCCTGCTCATGATTCTCTGCTCCAGGTTCATGGCAGTCTCCTTTCACAGGTTTTTAGTTTGGGGAGCCTCCTAAAAGCAACCCCTAAAGAGAAAACACCGGGAAAACAATGTGCTCGAGTTACCTCCATACAGAAGCCCCAGGCTGCTATTTTTATACAGAATGTTCGGATGTCGCTGCTTTCTTAATACATCAATACGAAATACATCGTGACGAAACTCAGGTAGAACCTTCCATATTCAGGCCTACCAGCTCACTACAACCCCCATAGTCTGGGTAAAATGTTTTTTTCGAAATAATCAGCTACAATCTTGCTGAAGTAGCGGTCCATTTTTTGTTTATCCATGTTGAAGTGTTCTGCCCAGGATTCTCCAAAGATGTGGTATAATATTGCCGGGATCTGGGTAAAGAAAAACGTCTGAAGGAAGAGCGGCTCCATTTCATCCATGGGTTTATCTTTGACCCTATTACTGAATGTATTCAATACAAACTCCAGATTCCTTTCCCAGAATGTAAACAGGGGAATATCCTCTGACCGTCTCAGGGATTCCATCAGAATTATTTTAAGGATACGCCTGTACTGATGGGAATATTGCATGGTTTCTGAGATCGTATGATGCGGAGAACCCTGAGTCAAGAAAAAAATGCAATTTTTTATATACTCAGGCTTTTTTTCTCCCGCTCGGACCTGATTCCCCTGCTCTGAAGAAGCTTGTCTGCAACATAGATGGGAGCATCCACCCGAACGGCCAGTGCAATAGCGTCCGAGGGGCGGGAGTCAACGGCCTGTTCTTTGCCCCTGTAGGTGAGAAGCAGAACCGCATAGAACGTCTGCTCCCGGAGTTCGGTGACAACCACTTTTTTCACCTTTACATGTATCTCATCCAGAATGTTTTTCATGAGATCGTGGGTCATTGGTCGTGGATATTCTAAATCCCTCATGGAGCTGGCAATGGACAGGGCCTCGCTTGATCCGATCCATATGGGGAGAGAAATAGTTCCGTCAAGGTCCTGAAGAATTATAACAGGCTGCTTCGCTTCCGGGTCAAGGGCCACCTCTTTTACTTCCACCCTGGTAAGGGGCATTCCTTCAAAGGAAGCTGGTTTTTTGGAGCACCCTTCCTCGAATGCGCATAATACTGGAAGCAGTACAAGCAGGAAGGATAGATAGAAAATATTTTTCATAACAGCTGTCCTTGTTTGCAGATGCTCTGCATAGGTTAATTTTTTAATATTATCTTATACTTTCATGGTCTGGCTTCTTCAATATGTAACACTACACCTTTTAGTTTGACATTTCAATAGGAAACATAAAATATTTTAGAATACCTGATAGAAAAGTCGGAGGGAACATGAACAGTAAAAAAGTGCTTATAATGGTGGGAAGTCCCAGAAAAAACGGAAACAGCTCCACTCTGGCAGACAGAACCGCCCGGGGTATTGTGGCTTCGGGAGGAGAGTATGAAATGTATCATCTCCACGAAATGGACATCAGAGTGTGCACAGCATGCGATGTGTGCCACGAAGATGCTGATACCTACTGTACTATAGAAGACGACATGAAGCCGTTGTATCCCAAGATACGTGATGCTCATGCACTGGTAATAGCAAGCCCCATATACTGGTTCAGCGTATCAGCGCAGACAAAAGTGTTTATGGACCGGTGGTATGCTTTTGGAAGCCCGGAGGGGTATGTGCTGAAAGGAAAAAAGTTCGGGATACTGCTTTGCTATGCTGATGCAGACCCGTTTGTCTCCGGAGCGGTAAATGCTTTGAGGATGTTCCAGGATGCAGTTCATTATATTGAAGGTACAATAACAGGTGCGGTGTATGGAAGTGCCGAACAGGCGGGCGAGATACAGTCCAACAAAGGAGTATTGGATTCAGCATTCCAACTGGGCAGACAACTGGTAGAGCGTTGATTGGCAGTGCAGGAGTAATCATATTTCACGTTGCCTTTTGTTTATTATTACAGTATATGTGTACACATAATGGAGGTAAAGATGAAAAATATAACCCTTTCCATAGATGAGGATACACTCAAAGCTGGACGGGAATATGCTAAAAAGCATCACATGTCATTCAATGCTCTGGTAAGACATCTGTTGAAGACTACAGTAAAAAAATCATCAAACCAATGGCTGGAAGAAGCATTTAAACTTATGGATGAAACCGAAGCAGACTCTCACGGAAAGAAGTGGAAGCGAGAGGAGCTATATCGTGTCTAAAATATTTATTGATACCAACATTCTGGTCTTTGCTCTTGATAATTATGATAAACAGAAAAAACAAAAGAGCAAGCAGATACTTACAGATGTGATCAGTAAACAGATTGCAGTAATTTCAACCCAGGTGCTTCAAGAGCTTTATGTTGCCGGTACCACAAAGCTAAGCATAGATCCCATTTTAATGAAAAATATTGTGCACGCTTTTGAAAATGTAGAAGTGGTGATCATTGATACAGATTTGATAAAAGAAGCAATAGATACCAGCGTATTAAACAAAGTATCTTTCTGGGATTCTCTTATTGTAGTGGCAGCGGAGAAAGCAAAGTGCGAATCGCTCTATACTGAGGATTTCAATCATGGTCAGATTATTCGGGGGGTCAGGGTTGAAAATCCTTATATGAGTTGAATCCACCAGGAGGTATGTCAAAAATTGAGAGGCGTGTAGTGATAATAATTTGAGTATCCCATACAGGATGAAATAAATGATTGAATCCCTACAAATCAAAAAGCCTACCCTCATTCTAAATAGAGTAAAACTACTGAATAATATTGAAAAAATGAATAAGAAAGCTCGTAAAAGCGGCGTTGTATTTCGTCCCCATTTCAAAACTCATCATTCGAAAGAAATCGGGGGGCTGTTCAGGGATTTTTCCATAAGGAAGATAACCGTTTCTTCTGTGGATATGGCAGTATTTTTTGCTGAAGACGGCTGGAGAGACATTAGCGTTGCATTTCCGGTAAACATCTTGGAGGTTGATGAAATTAACTATTTAGCTTCAAACCTCACCCTAAATCTGCTTGTTGAGTCTGCTTATTCTGTTTCAGCATTGCAGTCAAAGATTAACACTCCTGTAAATCTTTTCATTAAAATAGATGTAGGGTATCACAGAACAGGTATACGACCGGAAAACCTGGAGGCCATCAATAGTATTCTGAATATAATTAAAAAATCAAATGTGTTGAACTTCAAAGGTTTTTTAACTCATGCAGGCCACAGCTATTATGCAGAAAATACTGAACAAATAATAAATATCCATAATCAGAGCACCGGTATTTTAAACAGTCTTAAAG